>CAZUYA010000001.1:0-72199 GCA_964624685.1 uncultured Ruminococcus sp.
CAACAGTGTCAGCGAGAACGTTGGTGTCAAGCATTTGATCAATATTAAAACCGTAGCCGAGAGGAGAGAGAATATGCTTTGGTTCCGTACCCCGCAAAAAGTTTATATTAAGAAGGGTTGCCTGCCTGTGGCGTTGGATGAATTGAGAACGGTCAGAGGCGCAAAGAAGGCATTTATCGTAACCGACAGTTTCCTGTATCAAAACGGCTATACCAAGCCGATTACCGATAAATTGGATCAGATCGGCGTGCAACATACCACATTCTTCAATGTTGCTCCCGATCCGACGTTGGCATGTGCCAAGGAAGGCGCGGCGCAAATGCGCGCATTCGCACCGGATACCATCATTGCATTAGGCGGAGGATCCGCAATGGATGCCGCAAAGATCATGTGGGTGATGTACGAACATCCGGAAGCAGACTTTATGGATATGGCAATGCGCTTTATCGACATTCGTAAGAGAATCTACACGTTCCCCAAGATGGGTGAGAAAGCATATTTCATTGCGATCCCGACTTCAGCGGGTACCGGCTCGGAAGTAACACCGTTTGCCGTGATTACCGATGAAAGTACCGGAGTCAAATATCCGCTTGCAGATTATGAATTGCTTCCCAATATGGCGATCATTGATACCGATTTCCACATGTCGGCACCGAAGGGATTGACAGCGGCTTCCGGTATTGATGCTGTCACACACGCATTGGAGGCATATGCCGCAATGCTTGCAACCGACTATACGGACGGTCTTGCTCTGCGTTCTTTGAAAATGATCTTTGAATATCTCCCGCGTGCTTACGAGAACGGTCAAACCGATGTGGAGGCGCGTGAAAAAATGGCAAACGCCGCCACCATGGCAGGTATGGCATTTGCAAACGCATTTTTGGGTGTATGCCATTCCATGGCGCACAAGTTGGGGGCTTTCCATCATTTGCCTCACGGCGTAGCCAATGCCCTGATGATCGAAGAAGTTCTCCGTTTCAATGCGTCGGAAACTCCGGCAAAGATGGGTACGTTCTCTCAATACGACCATCCGCATACGTTGGCAAGATATGCCGAGGTTGCCGATTATCTCGGCATTTCCGGCAATAGCGATTCCGAAAAGTTGGAGGGCTTGATCCGCGCCATCAATGAATTGAAAGCGAAAGTCGGAATCAAAGCAACCATCAAAGATTACGGAATCGATGAGAACGATTTCTTGGCACGTTTGGATGATATGGTCGAACAAGCATTTGACGATCAATGCACCGGTGCCAATCCGAGATACCCGTTGATGAGCGAGATCAAACAGATGTATTTGAATGCATATTATGGAGATAAGCATTTTGTTGAGGCTGATCTGCCTGTAGCCGAAAATGAAGCCGTACAGCCCGATGCGGTCAAAAAAGTTTATCGCAAGGGTAACCGTGCGTAATTTTATAAGGAGGAAGAAAGCATGAAATTGGACAGAGTGATTGCCGTCAGAAACAATAAGACAATCTATCGTGACGGTGACAAATGTATCAAAGTCTTTAACGCAGAATATTCCAAGGCAGATGTTTTGAATGAGGCTTTGAATCAGGCAAGAATCGAGGAGACGGGATTGAATATTCCGAAGATTCTCGAAGTGACGATGATTGACGGAAAATGGGCGATCGTTTCCGAATATATCAAAGGAAAAACATTGGCGCAATTGATGGCTGAAAATCCGGAGAAAAAGGATGAATATATTGATCTTTTGGTAGATTTGCAGATGAGTGTTCATGCAAAGACTTGTCCGCTGTTGAATAAACTGAAGGATAAGATGAATCGCAAGATCAGTCAAACGGAATTGGATGCGACCACGCGGTATGATCTTCATACCCGTTTGGAGGGGATGCCCAAGCATAACAAAGTCTGTCATGGCGATTTTAACCCTTCCAATATCATTATTGACGAAAACGGCGTACCGTTCATCATTGACTGGGCACATGTTACGCAAGGAAATGCGTCGGCAGATGTTGCAAGAACGTATCTTCTGTTTTGGTTGGAGGGCGATATTGAAGGTGCAAAAACTTATTTGAATCAGTTTTGCGCAAAGAGCAATACGGCAAAGCAGTATGTTCAAAAGTGGATGCCGATTGTTGCTGCATCACAATCGGTCAAAGGCAATGCTCAAGAGCGGGAATTCCTGATGTCTTGGGTTGATGTCGTAGATTACGAATAAAGGATGCGGGGCGTTTCGCACATCTGTGAGAGACGCCCCTGCATGAGTATCATAATATCAATAAAATAACGAAAGGATAAACTATCATGAAAATTACGGTATGTATCGGCAGTTCTTGCCATATCAAAGGTTCACGCCAAGTAGTTGAACAACTTCAGTATCTGATTTCCGAACATCAGCTTGGAGACAAGGTTGAGTTGGGAGGCACTTTCTGCATGGGAAAATGTCAGCAGGGTGTTTGTGTTACGGTGAATGATACATTTCATTCCGTCACGCCGGAGACGGTAGACGATTTCTTCCAAAAAGAAGTGTTGGAAAAGGTTTGATGATATGTTGATTGTTCAGGTTTGCGTCGGCAGTTCCTGTCATTTGAAGGGATCACACGAAATCGTGGAACTTTTGCAAAAGGCATTGGAAGAGTATCATTTAGAAGATGAGGTCGTTTTGACCGGTAGCTTTTGTATCGGCAAATGCAATCGTATCGGTGTGACCGTACAGGTTGACGATGAAGTATTTGTCGGTATTACACGTGAAAATTTCAAGGAATTTTTTACCAATAACATCTTGAACGCGATTGAAAAAGAAGGGAAGTGAGCGGTATGGCAAATTGTTTGACCTTGAAAAAGTCCAATTGCAAAAACTGTTATAAATGTATTCGGTACTGTCCCGTCAAGGCCATTCGTTTTTCCGGAAATCAGGCTCATATCATCGGAAACGAGTGCATTTTGTGCGGTCAATGTTTTGTTGTTTGTCCGCAAAATGCCAAAGAAGTTGTAGATGAAACCGAAAAAGTCAAGGTGTTTTTGCAAAGCGGGGATCCGGTGGTAGTCAGTTTGGCACCTTCTTTTATTGCCAATTATCATGGCGTTGGGATCGGTTCTATGCGTCGTGCATTGAAAAAATTGGGATTTTACGATGTAGAAGAAACCGCCATCGGCGCAACCATTGTCAAGAACGAGTATGAGCGAATGTTGCGCGAGGAACAACGTGATATTATCATTACATCGTGTTGCCATTCGGTCAATTTGCTGATTCAAAAATATTTCCCGTCGGCTTTGGGGTATCTTGCCGATGTCATGTCGCCCATGCAGGCGCATTGTGCCGATATCAAGAAGCGAATTCCGAATGCCAAAACGGTATTCATCGGTCCGTGTGTCGCCAAAAAGGATGAGGCTGAATACTATGAAGGGGTTGTGGATGCCGTATTAACGTTTGAGGAATTGACTACATGGTTGCAAAGCGAGCATGTAGAACTTGAACAGGAAATGGATCACACATCGGAAAGCCGCGCAAGATTCTTCCCGACGACGGGCGGTATTTTGAAAACCATGGCGCAGGATGCTCCCGGATATACTTATATGGCGATCGACGGTGTGGAGAATTGTATGGCATCGTTACGGGATATTGAAAGCGGTCAGATTCACCGTTGCTTTATTGAGATGTCTGCCTGCGTCGGCAGTTGCGTCGGCGGTCCCGGAATGGAAAAGAACCATCACTCCCCGATTCAAGATTATATGGCGGTCTCCGATTTTGCCGGTGATCGCGATTTTCCTGTGACACAGCCGAACGCAATGAATTTGAAAAAGAACTTTACGTTCATTGAACGAAAATTGGCACAACCGACCGAGACGGAGATTGCAGCCGTTTTGCGTCAGATGGGGAAATTTAAGCCTTCCGATGAGCTAAACTGCGGTTCTTGCGGTTATAACTCCTGTCGTGAAAAAGCAATTGCTATTTGTCAGGGAAAAGCCGAAAGTTCCATGTGTTTACCGTTTCTCAAGGAAAAAGCCGAAAGTTTTTCGGACACCATTGTAAAAAATACACCGAACGGATTGATTGTGCTGAATGAGAATTTGGAAGTGCAACAGATCAATACCTCGGCAAGAAAGATTATGAACATTCGGGCAGCTTCCGACGTGTTGGGCGAGCCTGTTGTTCGTATCTTGGATCCATCCCTCTTCCTTTCGGTCAAAAACAGTGGAAGAGCAGTCAGAGACCGCCGTGTCTATTTGGCTGAATATAAGAAATATGTGGAGCAAACGGTTGTTTACGACAAGGATTCTCACATGTTGATCGGAATTATGCGTGATATTACCGACGAGGAAACGGAACGTGAGAAAAAAGAAAATATTAGCCGTCAAACAATAGAGGTTGCCGATAAGGTCGTGGAAAAACAGATGCGCATCGTCCAGGAGATCGCTTCCTTACTGGGAGAAACGGCGGCTGAAACCAAGATTGCGCTGACCAAGCTGAAGGAGTCTATCAGCGATGAATGATTTATGTGCGGATATTGGATATAAAAGTATCAATCACTATGGTGAAGAATTGTGCGGCGACCACGTGGATGTGATAGAAGAAAACGAAAATTCCACGGTCATTGTATTGGCTGACGGATTGGGAAGCGGCGTCAAAGCAAGCATTCTTTCCACGTTGACTTCCAAAATCATATCGACTATGATGGCAGAGGGGTTGCCTATCGAGGAATGCGTTTCCACCATCGCCGCCACATTGCCGGTTTGCTCGGTTCGCGGCGTTGCGTATTCCACATTTACCATTATCCATTTGCAAAACAATGAGTTGGCTGACATCATTCAATATGATAATCCGCAAGTCATTGTGTTGCGCGGAGATGTGAATTACGATTATCCGAAGACGGAAATGAATATTGACGGAAAAAAAATTTATAAGACCACGCTCAAATTGCAGGAAAACGATATTTTTATTGCCATGAGCGACGGATGCCCTCATGCCGGAATCGGCGGACGTTATAATTTCGGATGGAAGCGTGAGGATATTATCGGCTATATGGAAGCATTGGCACCGGGGGGATATACCGCAAAAAATTTATCGACTATGTTGGTGGATGAATGTGATAAACTTTACGGAAATAAACCGGGTGATGATACAACTGCCTGTGTGATTCGGATCCGCCGTCGGGAACCGATGAATATCCTGTTCGGTCCTCCTTCCAATCGAGATGACTGCAATCGAATGATGTCTTTGTTTTTCTCCAAGGAGGGAAAACACATCGTTTGCGGCGGAACAACCTCGTCGATTGCCGCAAAGTATTTGGGCAAACCGCTGAAGGCGAGCTTGAATTTTGAACGTTCCGATGTTCCTCCGATTGCCGAGATCGAGGGCGTTGATTTGGTTACGGAAGGTGTGATCACAATCAACAGAGTGTTGGAATATGCCAAAGATTATCTTGGCGAAAATGCTCTCTACGAACATTGGAATTTCAAAAAAGACGGTGCGTCGCTCATCAGTCGATTGCTGTTTGAGGAAGCGACGGACATCAATTTTTATGTGGGGCGAGCAATCAATCCGGCACATCAGAATCCGGAATTGCCGATCAACTTCAGCATTAAAATGAATTTGGTCGAAGAACTTTCGGCTTGTCTCAAAAAAATGGGAAAACGTATCAAAGTCAGTTATTTTTAAGCAAAACAGTTGCAAAATGAGTATGAGGAACGACAAAGAAAGGTTCGGTAAACTATAATTATGCGTAAATTCGATACCAAAGTACAGCATTTGAAATATAAAGTTCTGCGTGAAGTTGCACGGTTGGCGTGGAATGACACTTTATTGGAAAATGTTTTGGAGATTCCAAAAACGTTGGTTCCCGGCAATGAGCCGACCATGCGTTGCTGTGTTTACAAGGAACGTGCGATTTTGGGGGAACGTGTAAAAATTGCGATGGGAGGTAATAAGGAAAATCCCAATGTGATCGAAGTGATTGAAATCGCATGCGATGAATGCCCTGTCGGCGGTTATGAAGTAACCAATGCCTGTCGTGGTTGTTTGGCGCATCGCTGTGAAGATGTATGTAAGCGCGGTGCGATCTCCTTTGACCACAATCATGTGGCGCATATTGATAAGACAAAGTGTGTGGAATGCGGCGCATGTGCAAAGGTTTGTCCTTATACGGCAATTGTCAGTCGCAAACGTCCTTGCCAAAATGCTTGTAAGGTGAAAGCCATTTCCATGAATGAGCAAAAATCGGCAACCATTGACAATCATAAATGTATTCAATGCGGTGCTTGTGTTTATCAATGCCCGTTTGGTGCAATTATGGACAAATCTTATATATTGAATGTAATTGATATGTTGAAGCGAAGTGAAAAGGACGGAAAATCCAAAGTGTACGCATTGGTTGCCCCTTCGATTTCCAGTCAATTTACTTATGCCAAGCTCGGGCAGGTCATTACCGGATTGAAAGAACTCGGATTCCATACGGTCATTGAAGCTGCACTCGGTGCAGACATGGTGGCAGAAGCTGAATCACGGGAACTTGCCGAAAAAGGTTTTTTGACCAGCTCATGCTGTCCTGCATTTGTCACATATATCAAATCTGCTTTCCCGGAGTTGTTGCAATATGTTTCGCACAATCTTTCTCCGATGGCAACGTTGGCAAAGTATATCAAGGAAACGACCGAGAATGCAAAAGTCGTCTTTATCGGTCCTTGCACGGCGAAAAAAGCAGAAGCACAGTGGGAGAATGTGAAGCCGTATGTGGATTCTGTTTTGACATTTGAAGAATTGCAGGCTCTCTTTGACAGCCGTGATATTGACATTACCGCTTTGGATGAGGGTGTATTGGATAACGCTTCCTATTTCGGACGTATTTTTGCACGTTCCGGCGGTTTGTCCGATGCGGTTGCGGAAGGTTTGAAAGAACAGGGAATTGATTTTGACCTCAAAGCAGTGCCGTGCGATGGAATTGAGGCATGCCGTATGGCATTGCTCAAAAAGAGCAAAAATGTTTTGGACGGTAACTTTATTGAGGGAATGGCTTGTATCGGCGGATGTATCGGCGGTGCCGGATGTTTGACGCATGGTGAAAAGAATAAAACGGAAGTGGATAAATACGGGCGCGAAGCGTTTGAAAAAACGATCAAAGACGCTGTTTCCGTATTGAAATAAACACGAAAAAAAGAAAAATCGGATTTTCTCTTGCATTTTTTGTTCTGTCCTGCTATAATGTAGACAGAATGTGAAAAAGGATGGCATGGAAATGTTCCGAACCAAAATGAATGTATGGGATAGTTTCGCCGTTCTTGCGGTTTTGTCGGTGGCATGCCTGTTGTTGGCGGCACCATGGCAAACTCGCACGAACGGCGTTTTCCTCGTTGTCACAACCGTACAAGGAAGTACGGAATATTTATTGTCGGAAGATCGGGAGATTCAAGTGGAATCACAAGGATTTGTATTGACGATTTCCATTCGGGACGGAAAAGCTTGCATTCTGGCAAGCGATTGTCCGGATCATGTTTGTATGAACAGCGGAACGATCGAACGGAGCGGAGAGGTGATTCTTTGCGCGCCTGCCGGTGTTCGAGTGTGGGTGAAGGGAGAGGATGAATCGGTTGATTATGTTGCAGGGTAGTCGCACCCGACATCTTACGGTGGATGCCATGTTGTGTGTGTTTGCAATCATGCTTTCCTATTTGGAAGTCCTGTTGCCGCTTTCGGCATGGATTCCATTGCCCGGATTTCGTCCGGGACTTGCCAATGTGGCTGTTGTGATCGTTTTCGCATTGCTGTCTCCCATGGATGCGGCGGTTGTTTCAGCGGTACGCATTTTGTTGATGGGATTCCTTTTCGGCAGTGTTACGAGCTTCTATTTTTCTGTTGCGGGCGGGTTTTGTTCTTATTTGTTGTTATTGGGAATGAAACAATTCGGGCAACGGTGCAGTTTTTTCGGTCTTTCCGTATTATCCGCCGCGGCACATAATACGGGACAGCTGTTGGCAGCGGTAACTTTGTTCGGACCGATGCTCTTGACCTCATATCTTCCCATGTTGCTGTTTGCGTCGATCGTTTACGGAGGAATTGTCGGCATATTATTGAATTTTTTAATTCCGAAATTAAAGCCGCATACCGATCGGCTGTTGAACGGAGGAAATAGATGAAACAATTGAAACGCTTGGTCGGGTTGTTCTTGATCGTTTGTTTGTTGCCGGCGTGTTCCTCATCGGAGGAAAAGCAGAGTCGCTCCTTTTTTTTGATGGATACGGTCATTACGGTGACTTTATATACTTCACAGGATGCCGCCGAGCCGATTTTTTCCCGTTGCCGTGAGTTGTTGGAGGAGTTGGATGCGCTGTGGTCTCGTACTGTGCAGGAGAGTGATACGGTGCGATTCAATTCCGCTTCCGTGGGAGAAAAAATTTCGGTAGATGCGCGTACCGTACAATTGTTACGCACCGCACTTCTTGTTTCGGAAGCCACCGACGGTGCGTTTGATGTTCGGGTAGCACCTTTGATTTCCCTTTGGCAGAGTTGTGAGGAGACACAGACGCTTCCGACCGATGACCAGCTTTCGCAGGCTTTGAGTGAGGTTCACAACGGTTGTTTTTCTCTATCGGAGGATGCTGTTGTTAAGGATTGCGCAACGACGAAATTGGATCTCGGTGGAATCGGAAAAGGAGGGGCAATATCCTATTTGATGTCTTATTTGGAAACATGCAATCTGACTGGCGCGATGATTTCTTTCGGTAGTAATGTCGCTGTCATCGGCACAAAATCGGATGGTTCCGATTTTCGCATTGCTTTACGTGATCCGACCAATGAAGATCGGTATGCGGCAATCTTATGCTTGTTGCCGGGGGAGATTTTATCGGTATCCGGTGACTACGAACGGTTTTATACGGTCGGTGAACAAACGTATCACCACATTCTGAACCCCGAAACCGGCTATCCGTCGGATAGCGGATTGACTTCAGTCGCCGTCATTTGCAATGACGGCGCGACGGCAGATGCTCTTTCAACAGCCTTGCTTGTGATGGGGGCAGAGCGGGCTTTGGAACTCTATCATTCCGATGTGTTCGATTTTGAAGCCGTTTTGATTTCTTCCGACGGTACGGTGACTTTGACGGACGGATTGTCGGAAACTCCATAAATTCGGAACGAATATGACGGAAGTTTGATTGTAAGGTCAAACTTCCGTCATATTTTTATCTTTTTCGGAATAGAAAGATAAAAAAGGGGGTGCTGGTATGGAGTTGGAAAGATTGACAAAACGTGCATGTGTTGTGGAAGGGTATCAAGTACTTTTGCGTGCTGAAGCTGATGTTGTGTATCCGAAGGAGCGGGAGGTCATCGAATCGTTTTACAAGCGGTTGACAGAGAAATGTATGGCATGGGCGACGGACGTTCACGGAGCAGAGTTACGAAACCGTTTTTCAGCCGTGGATGAAAGCAGTGAAAGATCACGATTCGGAATACAGTCCTATCGGTTATCGGTTCGATGCGTCTGGGAGACCGAAGAACATGCGGCGATTCTGTGTGAATCGCGGTTGACCGGAACACGCGGCGAAAAAACGAACGGGTATCACAGAATGTCGCATGTTTGGAATTTGTCCGAACAAACAATGTTGCCGTTATCACAAATTTTCGGGTTGTTCGGTGAATGGAGTCATAAACGGAAATTGCCGTTTGTCCCGGATGGAATCTATCCGGAAGGTGAAAATTTGGTACTGTTTCGGAATGCACGAAACGGAGAATCGTTTTCCGAAATCAAATATCCTTTTCGAAACAATCAAAAATCTGATGAAAAGGAATAATTTTTTGAAAAAATCGACAAAAACAACTTGTATTTGTATGGAAAATATGATATAATGCAAAATAGAAGTGTGAATATTTGTTGATGCGATCCTTTTCGCATGCTACAGACATTCTTCAAAATTATGATGAAGAAAGCGGATGGGGGATTATGTCGAGAGAATCCATTCTAAAGATTCGTGAAACCGAACAGGTAGCCGAGGACATTGTGGAATCTGCCAAGGCGCAAGCACGTGAGATGCTTGCCGAAGCGGAACGACGTGGGGAGGCTTTATGCACACGGATTCAAACCGAGGTTACAGCCGAGTGGGAACATACGATGCAACAGGTTGATGAGCGCACCGCGGCAATGACGGAGCGCGCCAAACAGGAAGCCGCGAATCTTGCCGAGGAATTGTGCAAAAATGCGACACTTCATCAGCGAAGTGCCGAAAAAATTGTAATCAGGGGGTTGATGTCGAAGTGTCGATAAGTACGATGAAACGCCTGACGGTTTTTGCCTATGACAGCGACGTTGATGCCTTGATACGGCGATTGATGTCTTTGCGATGTGTGCAGATCCGTCGGTCGGTTCCGGAACTCGAGGCGATGTCGTTGGAACGGATGGAAGCCGATCGGCAATGTGCTGAATCGGAAAAAAAAGTTGCGTTGATCCGAGAAGTAATGCCGTCACTTGCCAAATATTCTACACGCAAGCGCGGGATTCGACGCCGGTTGCTTCATGTAGATCGAGATCAATTTACGGCTGACGGAAAAGCGCAGATCGCATGGCAGACTGCCGAACAAGTAAAGGAACTGTTGCTGTTGCGGAAACAATTGGCTGAGGAACGCGCACGGGAAGAAGTTTTGATGCGTTCGCTCGTCCCATGGTTGGATTATGATGCTCCTCTTTGTGTAGAGAATTCGGCAAAAACGGTTACGGTGTTGGGAAGTTATGCTGGTAAAGTTGCTCCGAATACGGATCTGGAGACGGCGGGTGCCTATGTGGAAGATATTTCAGAAGATGAAAACGGAAAATATCTTGCCGTTACTTGCCATCGGGATGATGAAGAAGCGGTCGGTCGTGTGTTGTCCTGCCACGGTTTTATCAAAACGGCATTTCCGGATATTTGTGAGACTGCACAGTCGGCGTATGACCGTTCCGAACGTCGTCTTGTTGAATTGGAAGAAGCGGATCTGAACACGGGTGATCGTTTGATGGCATTGGCTGACAGATTGGATGATCTGGAAATTTTGCTTGATATTGAACAGACAACGGTGAATGTTTGCCGGCAAAAGCAAAAACTGTTCCGCACGCAATACTGTGTTCTTTTGGAAGGTTGGGTTCCGTCCGAAAAATCCGATTCCGTGATTGCAGCACTCTCGGATTTTGAATGTGCAGGTGAGTTGGCGATGCCGGAGGACGGGGAGGAACCACCGGTTTTGTTGCGAAACGATTCTTTCTCTTCCACTTTTGAGTGGGTGATCGGGATGTATTCTTATCCGAAATACGGAACTTATGATCCGACCGTTGTGATGAGCATTTTTTACTTTCTTATTTTCGGTATGATGTTTGCCGACGTCGGTTATGGTTTGTTGTTGGTTCTGGGGTGTTTTGGAGGTGTGAAATTACTCAACCCCAAACCCGGGATGAAACAAATGTTGTTGATGTTCGGTTATTGCGGTATTTCGTGTATGTTGATGGGCGTTTTGTTTGGTGGCTGGTTCGGAGATTTGCCGACGGCGATTATGGATAGCTTTATTTATCACGAGGAGGGCGTGGCACAGACAACACCGATCGGTCGGTTCTTTTATAACGGTTTGCTTTTCAACCCTGTGGAGTCTTCCATCAGTTTTCTGTTTGTTGCACTCGGTATGGGCGAAATTCATTTGATTGCGGGTATGGCAATCGGTATGATGCAAACATGGAAAAGCGGGCGGCATCTGCAAGCATTGGGAACCACGATCCCGTTTTGGGTTTTGTTTGCCGGAATTGATCTTATGGTGCCTTCCGTGGCGGCGGGAATGATCTCGAACGAGCCGTTGCGTGCGGAAACTGCGGAACTGTTTGCAAAATTGTCCGATGTTGGTTTTTACATGCTGTTTGCCGGACTTGCCATGATCCTGCTGTTGAATGGGATCGGACAAAAAAACTTTGTCGGATGGTTGATGAAGGGCTTGAGCGGTTTGTATTCTTTGATCAGCTTTGCATCCGATCTGCTTTCTTATTCGCGAATTTTGGCACTGGGATTAGTCGCCAGCGTGATTGCTTCGGTCATCAATATGTTGACGGGGTTAGGTTCCACAGGACCTATCGGTTTCTTCTTTATGTTGCTTGTCATGATATTGGGACATGCTCTCAATTTGGCAATCAATCTTTTGGGAACTTTTGTACATGCGGCGCGGTTGCAGTACATTGAATTTTTCGAAAAATTTTATGAAGACGGCGGAGAGCCGTTTACACCTGTGCTTCCTTCCGAGGAATATTCGGAGGATGTTTTGAATGTACCCAATGTAAATCAATAAATCAAAAAACAAAGGAGATTAAAACAATGGGAATTATCAGTCAGATTATCGAACAAATTTTTACAGGCAATAATATTGCCATCCTCGGAGCGGCTTTGGCAGTTCTTTTACCGGGTATCGGTTCCGCAAAAGCAGTCAACATGGTTGCACGCGCCACTGCCGGTTTGATCAGTGAAGAACCGAATAAATACGGAAAATCCATGTTGCTTCAAGCACTGCCCATGACGCAGGGAATTTACGGAATGGTCATTGCATTTTTGATTATGGTATTCAGTGGTATCATGGGGGGGACTGCAAACCTTTCCGTGACGGAAGGCGGTTACTATCTCTTTTCGGCTTTGCCCATTGCTTTCGGCGGTCTGTATTCGGCAATCAAGCAGGGGGAAGTTGCCGCTGCCGGAATTGCCGTTTTGGCAAAACGTCCGGATGCGGTCGGTAAAGCGGTTATTTCAGCATCCTTTATTGAGCTGTATGCCATCTTGGCACTTTTGATTTCGATTCTCTTGGTTCTGTAAAGCGTGAATGACGCACGACGACGGAAATGGAGGAGTCGGAATGTCGATGAACGGACTGGAAAAAATCACCGGTAAGATTCTTTCCGAGGCAAACACACGTGCCGAAGAGATTCTTGCCGACGCACGGGCAAAATGTGCCGATATGGACGCAGAATATGCTGAACGTGCGCAAAAAATCAAAGATTCTTTGTCTGAAGATGCGGCAAAAATCGGAATGGAACGTGTTTCTCGAGCAAAAGCAGAAGCGGAAACATACCAACGAAATTTGCTGTTACAGACACAAAGCGATTTGATCGACAAAGTATTTGACGGTGCTTTGGAATGGGTTCGCCGATTGGAGCCGGCTCAGTACACCGAGTTGTTGACCGGGCTTCTTTGTGCGGCTGTTTTGGAACAAGTTGAGTCGGAGCGAGTTGCTTCGGCTTATGGGACAGAAGATGCGGTGATTCCCGCAAATTACGATGTCCTGATGAATCAACGTGATCACGACAAATACGGTTCAACCGTGGTGGAAGGTGCAAAAAAGAAGTTGCACGGTCGAATTTCGGAGGAGTGGCTTGCAAAGTTGCGATTGGATGGAAGATCTGTTCCCATGGACGGCGGTTTGATCCTGCGTATGGATGACGTGGAGATCAATTGCACGTTGCCGCTGCTTTTTGCACAATTGCGGGCTGAATGTGAGACCGATGTTGCGCAGGCATTATTTGAAGTCAAGGGCAATTTCGGATCGGGAGCGATGCAAAAATGACGGATTATTTATTCGGAAGTGCGCGTGTGCGTGCATTGGAAGGATCGCTGATCGGTCGTGATCGGATGATTGAGATTTTGCAAGTGCCGAATGAAACGGCGGCATATGAAGCGTTGGAACAATGCGGAGTCTCGCTTTGCCGTGATGCTGACGGGAAAGTACAACGTGAGGATACATTGTTATCTGTTTTGAAAAAAGCGTATCAAGCGGTCGAGGATGCGGTGCCGGACGATGCCTTGCTTTCTCTATGGCGGTTTCCTTATGATTGCAATAATGTGAAAGCCGCTATCAAGGCGTTTTATCGTCGAATCGATCCCATATCCATGATGTTTGATTTCGGAACAGTGAGCGTCGATACTGTGATGGCTATGATTGCCGATGGAAATCCGAGAGAACTTCCGCCAGAAATGAAAAAGGCAACGGCGGAAGCCATGTCGGCTTATGCGAAAACAAAAAATCCGCAGTGGATCGATCTGTTGTTGGATCGTGCTTGCTATGCAGATATGTTGCATGTAGCTCAAAATGGCGAAAATGCGTATATTTTGCGATTGTTACAGTCAAAAATTGATTTGTTGAATCTGATGATGACGGTGCGTGTTTTGCGGATGCGAGAGAGTAACGCGGAAGCTTTGCTGACGGAAACTTTGCTCGCAGGCGGAAGTTTGCCGCAATCGTTTTGGCTGAAAGCGTTTGAAAACGGCGAGTCGTATTTGTGGAGCCGTTGGTCGGAAACCGCTTACGGAAGCAGTCCTTTTTTCGGAAACGGAACAGCGTGCGAGTTGTCTGTGATCGAACGTGCGACCGATAATTATTGGATGTCGATGATTCGTGAAACGAAGTTGATTCCTTTGGGAATCGAGGTGATTGTTTCATTTTTGTTGGCAAAGGAATATGAAGTTAAAAATTTGCGCATTGTGTTAGCCGGAAAAGCGGCAGGACTTTCCGTGGATACCATTCGTGAAAGGATGCGGGACAGTTATGTATAAAATCGGAATGATCGGTGATCGCGATACCGTGCTTGGATTTATGGCATTGGGATTTGTTGTGGAAGATGTTACGGATATCGAGGAAGCCGCAAAAAAATTACACTCCATGGCAAAAAGCGGTCAGTATGCAATTATTTTTGTGACAGAAAATTATGCCATGCAATTGGAAGAGGAAATCGCACGTTACAAAGATGCATCGTTGCCTGCTGTGATTTCCATTCCGGGACAAGGCGGAAGTACGGGATATGGGATGAACAATATTCGTTCTGCCGCCGAACGTGCTGTCGGCGCGGATATTCTGTTTAAGGAATAGAAGAAAGGCTTGTGAAAAAATGGTAGAAGGAAAAATTTTGAAAGTATCCGGACCGTTGGTGGTTGCCGAAGGAATGCGGGAAGCGAATCTGTTCGATGTGGTTCGTGTCGGTGCAAAAAAACTGATCGGCGAGATCATTGAGATGCACGGAGATCGTGCTTCCATCCAAGTTTATGAGGAGACTGCCGGCATCGGTCGCGGCGATCAGGTGATTTCCACAGGTGCGCCGCTGTCTGTCGAATTAGGACCCGGACTTTTATCAAATATCTATGACGGCATTCAACGACCGTTGGAGACGATGCGGATCAAAGTCGGATCAAATTTGACACGCGGGATTGATGAACCTGCATTGGACAGAGATCACGTTTGGCATTTTGAGGCAGCATTACAGTTTGGCGATCAAGTGAAACCTGGGGATATTTACGGAACGGTGCAGGAAAACGATGTTATTTTACACAAGATCATGGTACCGCCGAAGACGTATGGAACCATCGTGGAATTACGTTCCGGAGATTTTAAGGTGACGGATCGCATCGGTAAGATCAAGTATGCCGACGGAACGATCGAAAACATTACTTTGATGCAAAAATGGCCTGTACGTGTGGCACGACCGTATCAACAAAAATTGCCGCCGGTCGATCCGATGATTACGGGACAACGAGTGATCGATGCGCTGTTTCCGATTGCGAAAGGCGGAACTGCTTGCGTTCCGGGACCGTTTGGCTCCGGAAAAACCGTGGTACAGCATCAACTTGCAAAATGGAGTGATGTGGATCTTGTGGTTTATATCGGATGCGGAGAACGCGGAAACGAAATGACCGATGTGTTGCGTGAGTTTCCTGAATTGATTGATCCGCGAACCGGAAAATCTTTAATGGAACGCACCATTTTGATTGCAAATACTTCGGACATGCCTGTAGCGGCGCGTGAAGCGTCTGTTTATACCGGAATTACCATTGCCGAATATTTTCGCGATATGGGATATTCGGTTGCAGTCATTGCTGATTCCACTTCCCGCTGGGCTGAAGCTTTGCGTGAAATGTCGGGACGTTTGGAGGAGATGCCCGGAGAAGAAGGGTATCCGGCTTATCTGACCTCGCGGTTGGCGCAGTTTTATGAACGCGCCGGAAAAGTCGTATGTCTTGGATCCGACGGACGGCAGGGAGCTTTGTCTGCAATCGGTGCGGTTTCTCCGCAGGGCGGTGATATTTCCGAGCCGGTTACACAGGCGACTTTGCGCATTGTGAAGGTGTTTTGGGGATTGGATGCTACCTTGGCATATCGTCGGCATTTTCCGGCAATCAACTGGTTGAACTCCTATTCTCTCTATCGTGACCGCCTTTCCGGCTGGTTTTCGGAACACGTATCCAAGCAATGGATGGAGTACACCGGCCGGTGCTTAAAAACGTTGCAATTGGAAGCAGACTTGCAGGAGATTGTGAAATTGGTGGGAATGGACGCGCTGTCTCCTTCCGATCGCTTGACGTTGGATGTTGCGCAATCCATCCGTGAGGATTTTCTGCAACAAAATGCTTTTTTGGATGTAGATAGTTATACACCGTTGGAAAAACAGTTTGGAATTTTGCATTTGATCTTTACCTATGAGGATGAGGCTCGTCGCGCGATTGAGGCGGGCGTTGATATAGAGGATGTTTGTTTATTACCCGTACATGAGCGAATCGGACGTGCCAAATTGGTATCGAACGATTCTTATGAGCGGGAATTTGAAATGATACGGACGGAAATTTCAGAACAGCTTGACCGTTTACGGACAGGTTTGGAACAAGATTGAAGGAGGCAGTGCAATGATACGAGAATACAGAACCATTGAAGAAGTTGCCGGTCCTTTGATGCTGGTCAGACAGGTAGACGGTGTTAAGTACGATGAACTCGGAGAGATCGAATTGCCGAACGGTGAAATCCGCCGATGTCGTGTGTTGGAAGTCAACGGACGCAATGTGTTGGTACAGTTGTTTGAGTCCGCGGCTGGAATCAATCCTGCAAACAGTAAAGTGCGGTTTACGGGACATGGTGTGGAGTTGCCTGTTTCCGAGCATATGTTGGGGCGGGTGTTCAACGGAATGGGGGAACTCATTGACGGCGGCGCGCGGATCCTTCCGGAAAAAAATTTGGATATAAACGGAACGCCCATCAATCCGGCAGCACGGTACTATCCATCCGAGTTTATTCAAACGGGAATTTCCACCATTGACGGATTGAATACATTGGTACGCGGACAAAAGTTACCGATCTTTTCCGGTTCCGGACTTCCGCATGCCAATCTTGCCGCGCAAATTGCCAGGCAAGCCAAAGTCAAAAATCGGGATGACAAATTTGCGGTTGTGTTTGCCGCTGTCGGAATTACCTTTGAGGAAGCAGATTTCTTTATTTCCGATTTTAAGAAAACGGGGGCGATTGATCGTACCGTTTTGTTCATCAATTTGGCATCGGATCCCGCAATCGAGCGAATTTCCACTCCGCGTATGGCTTTGACTGCCGCCGAATATTTGGCATTTGAACGTGACATGCACGTGTTGGTCATTCTGACGGATATTACCAACTATGCCGAGGCATTGCGTGAGGTTTCGGCGGCGCGAAAAGAAGTTCCCGGGAGACGAGGATATCCGGGGTATTTGTACACCGATTTGGCTACCATGTATGAGCGTGCGGGCAGAAAAATGGGATCGAACGGTTCCATTACCATGATCCCGATTTTAACGATGCCGGAAGATGACAAAACGCATCCCATTCCGGATTTGACCGGTTATATTACGGAGGGGCAGATCATTCTTTCCCGTGAAATGTATCGGAAAGGCTATTTGCCGCCGGTCGATGTTTTGCCGTCTCTTTCCAGACTCAAAGATAAAGGAATCGGCGAAGGAAAAACGCGCGAAGATCACGCCGCAACCATGAACCAGCTCTTTTCCGCTTACGCACGTGGCAAGGAAGCCAAAGAATTGATGGTTGTTTTGGGTGAGGCTGCATTATCTCCGATCGATCGATTGTATGCAAAATTTTCCGATGCATTTGAGGCAGAGTATATCAATCAGGGCTTTTATGAGAATCGCTCAATCGAGCAAACTTTGGATCTCGGATGGAAATTGCTATCCATTCTTCCAAAGAGTGAGATGAAGCGCATCAAACCGGAAATGATTGAAAAATACTGGCCGAAAGAAAGTGAGTGACTATGGCTGAGATCAGAGTGAACCCCACGCGCATGGAAATGAAACGGATTCAAACACGCTATCAAACCGCGCGGAAAGGACACAAGTTGCTCAAGGACAAGCGGGATGAGCTGATGCGACGCTTTTTGGAAGTGGTGCGCGAAGATCGGCGATTGCGGGAACGAGTAGAAGCGGCATTGACGGATGCGTACCGTTCTTTTACCGTAGCCAGTGCCGTCAGTAGCCCCAAAATGCTTTGGGAAGCACTGATCTGTCCCAAGAAAGAAGGGGAATTGGCAGTTGAATATAAAAATGTCATGAGTGTAACGGTTCCTGCGTTTGAACTCAAAATGTTGACGCATGGAAATGATGATCACTGTAATTACGGGTTGGCATTTACTTCCGGAGAATTGGACGCTGCTTTGAAAGATTTAAGCGGCATCATGGAAGATATGATCCGCATGGCAGAGTTGGAAAAAACGGCGCAACTGTTGGCAGAGGAGATTGAACGTACCCGTCGTCGTGTCAATGCGTTGGAATATATTTTAATGCCGCAATATTTGGAGACAATCAAGACCATCAAAATGAAGTTGGACGAAAACGAACGTGGCAATACAACACGTTTGATGAAAGTTAAAGATATGATGATCCGTGCACAACGATCACCACACGATGCCGGAGACGATGATGCAGAGGAGGCAACGTAGGCGGGAATTGCACGTGGATTTTGTGCTAAAATAATTCCTTCCGCCATACCTTATGGTATGGCGGAAGGGTTTTGAAAGTAGGCTTCATGCCCAAACAAAAAATCAGAAAGAAACGGAGAAAAACATGAGTACCAACGTATCAAAGGCAAAGCGCGAGGCGTTGACGGAGAAAATCAAAGCCATCAAGACCTACATCGCAACCGCGCCGCAGGATGAGCATACGGCACAGCTTTTGCAATACGTTGCAGACATCGAGCGGGACATCAAGGGGAAGAAATACGGACTGGTTTTTGAGGAACATCGAGAAGCCATCGACGAGATTTTGGAAACGCACGTTCCCGTTTTGACGGAAGACAAGAACTTGTTGATCGACAACGGCGGGCAGATGAATTTCCTGATTGAAGGCGACAATTTGGCAAGCTTGAAACTGTTGGAGAAAACACATAAAGGCAAAATTGATTTGATTTACATTGATCCGCCGTACAACACGGGAAACAAGGATTTTGTTTATGATGATAGTTTTGTAGACGGCGACGATGCTTTCCGACACAGTAAGTGGATTTCCTTTATGTATCAAAGACTTGAAGTCGCAAAGCAACTCATGACAGATGAAGCAGCGATTTTTATCTCCATTGATGATAATGAACAAGCTGCATTAAAATTGTTATGTGATGACATATTCGGTGCGGATAATTTTATGGGCACCATCATTCAAAACAAAATGAATGCAAAAAACGATACCGTAAACATTCAAAAAAATCACGAGTATATTCTTGCATACAGAAAAAAATCAATTTACATCAGTGGGTCTCGTATAAAACCAACGTTATTGTTGATACAAAAAAAATATCGTCCTGTCGTGCAAGAAGGTGAACGATACTATTACATTGGAGAGGCGATTACAACACGAGGCGTCGGCGGAACATTGAATGCTCGTCCGAATTTGGGATACACAATATACTACAATCCCATTACAGCAGATAAAGTTGCTGTTGCCGATTACGATATAGAACTCGCACGAATATCCAATAAAGCAGATGAAATCTATCATCACGATGAAACGTATATTTCACGCGGATACATTCCGATTTTACCGCCAAAGGTACGTGGCAAATTGGGATGTTGGACATGGGCATTGGAAAAATTTAATCAAGAAACCGATAACATTTTGATTACAGGGAAATATCCGAACTACACGGTTAAAAAACGTACATTTGTTTCTGCCGAAAGCATTGTGGAAAGAGACGGAAAACTGTTTTATATTTCCATAGAACAAAGCAATTCCAGAAGTGTTTTAGAGTTTTCCACAAACGACGGAACAAATACGCTTACAAACGTTATGGGAACAAAAGCGACGTTTAGTAATCCTAAAAATCTTGAAATGATACAATATCTTGTTTCGTTAAAGCAAGAGAAAGAGGCAACCATTCTCGACTTTTTTGCCGGCAGCGGAACAACGGGACACGCGGTGATGAAGTTGAATGCCGAAGACGGCGGGAATCGAAAATTCATCCTTTGTACCAATAACGAAAACAACATCTGCCGTGATGTGACCTATGAACGCATCAAACGTGTGATTGCCAAAGAGGACTACAAAGCAAGTTTGAAGTATTACAAAGTGGATTACTTGCCCACGTCGGACAAATTCTATGACGAATATGCCGATGACTTGCTGTTACATGTCAAAGAGTTGGTTGAATTGGAAAATGCGATCCGCTTTGACGGCAATTTCGAAGTTGCCATCCTTTTGACCGATGAAGAGTTGGACGAGTTTGTATCGGCAATTCCGGACGATTGCCGAATTGTTTATTTGGGTTACGACGTTTTGCCGTCGTCAGAACAAGAACAGTTGCTTGCCGCGCGCCGCGTGGAAATCAAATGGATTCCGGATTATTATTACAGCGACTTGGAGGGGTAATGTCCTCCGCGACACAAAAAAGAAAAAGGTTTGACGCGAAAAGTGTCAAACCTTTTTCTTTTGGAGCAGATGACGGGAATCGAACCCGCGTATTCGGCTTGGGAAGCGGACACTCTGCCATTGAGTTACATCTGCAGGATGGAGTTGTTAATTCCTTTATATTATAATACAAAATGCGTCCGATGTCAAGAGGTCGGACGCATTTTTTCTAAAAAATATGATCTGAATCCATAGAATCAACGGAGTTTGCATTGGAATGAGATGACTTTGAATTGAAAAATTGCGGAAGTTGTGCGGTGATAATGGCGGCAAAGACCAAGGTGCATCCGACCAATTCCTGTGTTGAAAGCAGATTGCCGGAGAAGAACCAACCACCCAATGCGGCAAAAACACTTTCCAAACTCATTACAATGGAGGCAAGGGCAGGATCGGCATACTTTTGACCGTAGATTTGGAGGGTATATCCGATTCCGCTGGAAATAATGCCAAGATACAGGATTTGCGGAACGGCGGTCAAAACCGCTTCCCAAACGATGTGTTCCAGTAGAAGGGAAAGCAGTCCGGAAAGCATCCCGCAAACCAAGAATTGCATCAGAGACAGCAATGTTCCGCCGACCGTATTGCCGTAACGATTCACCGCAAGAATGTGAAAACTGTAGCTAAAGGCACAGATCAACATCAATCCGTCGCCGAGGTAAATGTTGTCAAGTCCTCCGGAAAAACTGAGAAGATAGATTCCGACCGTTGCAAAGCCGACGGCGATCCAAACGGGGACGTGAATGCGTTTCCCCAAAAAAGCCGAAATGATGGGGACCAGTACCACATACAATGCGGTTAAGAACCCTCCGCGTGCTTCACTGGCGACACCTTGCGGATAATTGACCAATCCGAATTGTTGAAAATTGACACTGATTGCCAACAGAGTACCGCATATCAGACCGCCCATGATCATTTCTTTTCGTTGTAACGGATCCGAAGGTATAATGGGGGTGTCTGTTCGCAATTTTTTGAGCAACAGGAGAAGAAAAAGAAAGAATGCGCCGATAAAAGAGCGCAGACAGTTGAGAAGAAAAGGTGGGACGGCATCCGCGGCTTGGCTTTGAGCCACCATGGCAAGCCCGAAAATCAAGGCTGCTGTTGCCAACAGAATGCTTCCTTTAAGGTTGTTGTGTTTTTTCATAAATTGATTTCCTTTGATACAATGCCTTATTATTATATCACAATCGATCCGAAAAATCAATAGAATTTTCAAAAATACAGAAACGGATTAAAAATGTGAATTTTTTTTGATTCTGTAAGTTTTTCTTGCAAAACCTTAAAAATAATGGTATAATAAGATATTATTATGATAAGATGAAAGGGAGGAGTTTGCTTGTCGCAGTTGACAAAAAAAGCCATTGTGGAAACGACACTTGCTATGGCGGAACGGTATCCGTTAAACAAGATTACGGTACGCGATATTGTGGAAGCTTGCGGAATTACCAGAAACACCTTTTACTATCATTTTCATGATATTTACGAAGTTTTGGAATCTTCCCTTGAGGATGCTTTTGCGCAATTGACGGGAACGTGGGATGACGATGAAAAGGCATTGCTCGTTTTGATCGATTTTTGTGAGACGCACAAAAGAATCTTTCTTAATCTTTATAAAGCGGTCGGTATTGACGGAATGTCGTCCTACGCAAGGCGCAAAGTTCGCATGATTTTGAATGAGCGGTTGCGGGCAGAATCGGCAGATTTGAATGTGTCGGAGTCGGATCTTGCTTTGATCGCCGAATTTTATGAGGAAGCACTGATCGGCATTTGGGTTCATTGGTTGCGGGATGAACGTTCCAATCGTACACCGGAGGACGAACGCGCGATCATTGAACGGATTCGGGTGATTTTTCACGGGCATTTGCGATTTTGTCTTGAAAATTGCGCGCATCGTCCGGAACATTCGACTTGAATTTTGTTACAAAATGCCGCAAATGCACAAAAAACAGACATCGGCGGCGAATTGTACATAGATTTTTGAATTGTAGTTTGGTAAAATATGACCGTGATTTTGAATCGGCAGAAAGGAGAATGTACTATGAATGAGCATTTCGGTGAAAAACCAAACAGCATCATTGTAAGAAGTGCAAAGATTGTTCATTTGTGTTCCTCGGTGATTTTTTTGTTGGCGGGGATCGTGGTCGGCGCATTGCCGATGTTGGACAGTGATACCTTCAGCGCACTGGGGAATATCGTGGTCGGGATTGCCAGTATCGTGATCGGCGTGACCGGAATTTACGGCTATTTTTCCAATGATATGTATCGTTTGGCGTTTCAATCGGATTTTGCTTTTGGAATTTTCAATGTTGTCTTCGGTATTCTGCTGATTATCAATCCGGTGCAACTTCCCGTTCTTTTACCGACGGTGATTTCCATTTTGGCGTTATTGGACGGCGGAAACAAATCCCAAATTGCTTTGGAGGGACAGCGGTTCGGCCTTCACAAGTGGTATCTTGTGTTGTTGTCGGCGTTGCTTGAAATTGCGGCAGGGGTTGTTTTGATGATTTTGGCTTATCACAATGTGGAAACCGTGCATGTATGGATGGGCATTGCCATGGGCATTGTCGGCGTGACCAATTTTTGGACGACGATGTACACGGTTCGTATCCGGGAAAATCACCAAAATTTTACGGATAAATGAGGAAAAACAACATGAGAAAAGTTCAAGTGCTGACCGATTCCTGCTCCGACCTTTCCGAGGAGCTTTTGAAGAAATACGGAATTGACTATTGCCGCATGAACACGGTTTATCAGGAAAAAGAAACTCCGGCATCCCTGCTTTGGGAATATTACACGCCTTCCGAATTGTACGGAATCATGCGTGACGGTCATCGCGTCAAAACAACACAGGTACCTCCGGAGGAATTTCAACGGGTGTTCGGAATTTATTTGGAGAAAGCATGCGACATCGTTTACATTGGTTGTTCCACAAAACAGTCCGGTTCGGTGAATACCGCTCTGGTTCTATCAAAAAAGTTGTCCGAGCAATATCCGGATGCGAAAATTTACTGTATTGATTCGTTGAATGCCAGCATCGGCGAAGGGATGCTTGCCGTTCGTGCGGCAGAGTTGGCATCGGAAGGAAAGAGTGCCGATGAGATCTATGAAACGGTGATGTCGTTGCGCAATCGTGTCAACGAGTATGTAACCGTGCATTCATTGGATGCGCTGAAACGTGCGGGAAGAGTCAAGGCAAGTGCGGCATTTTTCGGAAATTTGATGGGAGTAAAGCCGATTTTGATCTCCGACGCAAACGGCGAACAGACTCCTGTCAAAAAAGTCAAGGGACGCTTGAAATCTTTGAGTGAAATGGTGGCAATGTTGAAGGAGTCCATTACAGAACCGGAGCAACAGGTCATCTATTTGGCACATGCTGATTGTCCGGCAGAGGAAGTGACGGCTTTGAAACAGATGATCATGGAGCAAATTCCGTGCCGTGGAATTGAGACGGTCTATATCGGTCCCATCATCGGTGCCAGCATCGGTCCGGACGCGATCGGAATTTGGGGCTACGGTCAGGAAATTACATACAAGGTCGGAGACGCAAAGTGATGGCGATACAAGAACTTGACGGGATTCAATGGGCGGGCATGATCGGTGCCGGTGCGGCAAATTTGCACGCGCATATGGAAGAAGTAAATGATTTGAACGTATTTCCGATTCCGGACGGAGATACCGGAGAAAATATGATGTTGACCATGCAAGGAGGGCTTACGGCTCTTCGAACCGATGAAGCCGATCTGTCCGACGTTTCCGAAAAAATCGCAGGCGGAATGTTGTTGGGCGCGCGCGGAAATTCCGGTGTTATTCTTTCACAATTTTTTGAAGGAATTTCAAAAGGGTTTCATACCTATCAAACAGCCGATGTCTGTACATTGGAAAAAGCGATTGCATGCGGTGTTGATTGTGCTTTTGAATCGGTTGTTACTCCGACGGAGGGGACGATCCTGACGGTCATGCGGGAAGCGTGCGGTCATGCGGCTGATTGCCGTTGTCAAACGGTCAATGAATATTTTGAAGCTTTTTTGTCAGAGGCAAAACGATCTTTGGCGCGGACACCAGATCTGCTTCCCGTATTGAAGGAAGCAGGCGTTGTGGATTCCGGAGGTGCGGGATTGATCTATATTACGGAAGGAATGTATTCTTTCCTTAACGGGAACAGCGAAGCTGTTGTTTCCGTGAATGTTCCGACTGCTCATGCAGTCAATCCGGATCTGTTTACCGAGAATGATGTGATGCAGTTCGGTTACTGTACCGAGTTGTTGTTACGGTTACAGACCGTAAAAACGAATCCGGAACAGTTTGATGTCGGTGTGATCACTTCCTATTTGCAAGAGATCGGAAATTCCGTTGTAACGGTGAAAAACGGTAGCATTGTAAAACTGCATGTACATACGATGACACCTTATAAAGTTTTGGAATTTTGCCAACGTTACGGAGAATTTTTAACGGTCAAAATCGAAAATATGATGTTGCAACACAATGAAACTGTGGAGAAGGAAAATGATTCGGCTGTTTTGACGATGGCAAACGGAACGGATGAATCGGTTCGTCGTCCGTTTGCCGTGATTGCCGTTGCTACCGGCGAAGGGATCCGCGAGGCATTTTGCAATATGGGAGCCGATGAGGTGATCTGCGGTGGGAAAACCATGAATCCGAGCGCCGAGGATTTTTTGCATGCCGTTGACACCGTTCATGCCGATACGGTCTTTATCCTGCCAAACAACGGGAATGTCCTGTTGGCGGCGCGTCAAGCGGCGCAAATGTGCAAGCAGAGTGATGTGCGCGTTATTCCGACGCATTCCATCGGAGATGGGTATGCGGTTTTATCCATGTTGGATTTTGATTCCGGTAATGCGGATTTGATCGAGGCACAGATGAATGAAGCGATGCAAGGCGTTTTGACCGCTGAAATTTCACAAAGTATCCGCGATGCCGAAATGAACGGTATCAAGGTGCAAAAAGGCGACTACATCGGAATTATCGGAAAAGAGATCGTTGCTGCCGGATCGGACAGAACCACCGTCGTTGCGCAAACCGCGCAACATTTGGATCTTGCAACACATGAAGTTCTTTTACTGATTCGGGGACACGGCGTCCCAGCGGAGGAAGCGGAAAGCGCCGCTTTGACACTTCGCCGGACTTACCCGATGACCGAATTGTGTGAGTCGAACGGCGGTCAGGAAATTTACGATTTTATTTTGGTTGCCGAATAAAATATTTTGGAAGATTTTCCTGCATTCTGCAGGATTTCCTCCTCTAAATGGGCTGTTTTTGCGAACAGCCCATTCGGAAGTTTTGCAGAAAGGTTACGATGATTTATGAAAAAGACAAAAAGATCCTCCCCCCATGAGTTTCCGTTGCCGGAATTTACCAAGGAAATGAAACAAACGCACAAAATTCTGGCACCGGATATTTTTCCCGTACATATGGAATTGATCAAGGAAATTTTCGGAATGTATGGATATGATCTGGAAGTTTTGAAAAGCCGCGGAAAACAAGTGATTGACAAGGGATTGGAATATATTCACAATGATATGTGTTATCCTGCAGTCTGTGCTTCCGGACAACAGCTCTATGCTTTGACATCCGGAGAATATGATCCGCATAAATGCGCATTGATTCAGTTTCAAACCGGAGGCGGTTGTCGTGCATCCAACTATATTTGGTTGTTGCGTAAAGCACTCCACAATATGGGAATGGATTATGTACCAGTAATCTCCGTGAGCTTTACGGGAATGGAGAAGTCCGGCGGATTCAAGATTACACCAATGATGATTGCCAAGGCAATGGTTGCTATTATTTACGGCGATATGCTGATGTTGTTGCGGAATCAAGTGCGTCCGTATGAAGCGCATCCTGGGGATTGTCAACGTGTGATCGATAAATGGTATCGTGAGTTGGGAGAGCAGTTCAAACACAACAAAGGGCTGTTCGGCAAACATTTTCGCAAGAATTTGCACGAGATTGCCAAGGATTTTCATGCGATTGAACGCTTGGATATTCAAAAAACAAAAGTCGGGATTGTCGGGGAAATTTATGTCAAATATTCTCCGTTCGGTAACAACGGTTTGGAAGAGTTCCTGGATTCGCAGGACTGTGAATATATGGTTCCCGGTGTACTTGGATTCTTTCAATTCTTTTTTGACAATAAACAGACCGATTATCGTTTGTACGGAAAAAGTTTGAAGTCGGCATTGATTTCCAGGGGGGGGACTTGGCTGACCAATCGCATTGAACGGACTTTTTGTGAAGTGTTGGCAGAGTATCCGGAATTTACCGCTCCGACCTCTTTTTCGCATATTCGGAAATTGGGGGACAAAATCATCGGACGCGGTGTCAAAATGGGGGAAGGTTGGTTGTTGCCTGCCGAGATTGCCGAGTTGATCGAAAAAGGATACAGCAACGTCATTTGTGCACAACCGTTCGGTTGTTTGCCGAATCACATCGTCGGAAAAGGGACGATCCGAACGTTGCGTGAATTGTATCCGAATGCAAATATTTGTCCGATTGATTATGATGCGGGAGCTTCCAAAGTCAACCAGGAAAATCGGATCAAACTGATGCTGGCATTGGCAAAGGATTCCGCATTTGCATCTGAAAAAGAGAGCGAGGTGATACCGGTATGAAACGGATCGGAGTTGATATTGGTTCAACAACCATCAAATGTGTCGTATTTGATGAGGACGGAAATTTGTTGTATTCCAGTTATGAGCGGCACAAATCTCGCATATCGGAGAAGATGGCAGAGCTTTTACGTGCGGTGAATGCACGCTTTCCACGTGAAAACATGCTCCTCTCGATTTCCGGTTCTGCCGGGATGGGGATGGCGAACGATATGGAGCTTCCGTTTGTACAGGAAGTGTATGCGACTCGTTTGGCAGTCAAAGAGCGGTTTCCGGATACGGACACCGTGATTGAGTTGGGAGGCGAGGATGCAAAAATTTTGTTTCTGACCGACGGATTGGAAGTTCGTATGAACGGAACATGCGCCGGCGGTACGGGAGCTTTCATTGATCAAATGGCTGAGCTGATGAGCGTACAGCCCGATGCAATGAACGCTTTGGCGGAACAAAAGGAAAAAATCTATACGATTGCTTCTCGTTGCGGTGTGTTTGCAAAATCCGATGTTCAACCGTTGCTCAATCAGGGGGCAAAAAAAGAGGATATTGCGGCAAGTATTTTTTATGCCGTTGTCAATCAAACCGTTGCGGGATTGGCACAAGGCAGACAGATCGAGGGAAATGTGCTCTATTTGGGAGGTCCTTTGACTTTCTTCAACTGTTTACGAGAAGCGTTTGACGATGTATTGAAAGTGAAGGGTGTTTGCCCGGAAAATTCTTTGTATTTTGTTGCGATCGGTGCGGCATATTCAACCGGTTCCAAAGCTTTTGACCTTTTGGAATTGGCAGAACGTGCAGAACATTATTCTTCCTCTCACGGATACCTCGGGTGTGCGCCGCTGTTTGCTTCCCAAGAAGAATTCTATCAATTTACCAAACGGCATGAGGCTGATTCGGCGGGGATTCGCACATTGACCGAACCTTCCGGGGAGATGTATTTGGGAATTGATGCCGGTTCCACTACGGTTAAGGCTGTTCTTTGTGATGCGGATGGAAACTTGTTTCGGATGCTTTACACGCCCAACAGCGGCAATCCCGTACCTTTGATCCAAAATTATTTGCAAGAGCTTTACCGTGATTACCCGGATATTCATATTGCGAGTGCGGCTGTGACAGGATATGGCGAGCAAATTATTCGAAGTGCGTTCCACATTGATCACGGAGTTGTGGAGACGATTGCGCATTATACGGCAGCGAAGCACTTTTGTCCGGATGTTGATTTTATTCTGGATATTGGCGGGCAGGACATTAAATGTTTCCGGATTAAAAACGGTGCCATCGACAATATCTTTCTGAATGAAGCTTGTTCCTCCGGATGCGGTTCGTTTTTGCAAACGTTTGCGGGTGTATTGGGATATTCCATGAAAGAATTTGCGCAACTTGCTTTGTTTGCCGATGCACCGGTTGATCTCGGCTCTCGGTGCACCGTTTTTATGAACAGTTCGGTCAAGCAAGCGCAAAAGGACGGTGCCGGTATTGAAAATATCTCAGCCGGTCTTTCGATCAGTGTTGTAAAGAATGCTTTGTATAAGGTGATTCGTTGTGTGGATCCGACGCATCTCGGTCAAAAAATTGTCGTACAGGGCGGGACATTTCTCAATGATGCTGTCTTGCGTGCGTTTGAGCAGGAGACTGGGCGTGAAGTTTTGCGTCCGTCGGTTGCGGGATTGATGGGGGCATACGGAGCGGCTTTGTATGCAATGGCGCATACGTCGGCAGGCAATCGGAGCCGTGTGATCGGAGCCGAGGAGTTGGCGGTATTTCAGCACTCGGTGCAAGCTGTGACTTGCAAAGGATGCAGCAATCACTGCCGTTTGACCGTGAATACTTTTTCATCCGGAGAAAAATATATTGCCGGTAATCGTTGCGAAAAACCTTTGGCAATCAAATCGGAACAGAAAAAATACGACCTGTATGAATACAAACTGTCATTGCTATCCGAATATCGAAAAAATGTGCGTGAAGAGGGCAAACAGACAGTCGGGATGCCGATGGGATTGAATCTGTATGAGTTACTTCCTTTTTGGTACACGTTGTTTACGGAGTTGGGATATAATGTGGTGGTGTCCGGGGATTCCAATCACCGATTGTATGTCAGTGGGCAACACACGATTCCGTCGGATACAGTTTGTTATCCCGCCAAGCTCTTACACGGACACATGGAGGATCTGTTTCATAGGAACGTCGATCTGATTTTTTATCCCAGCATGACCTATAATTTGGATGAACATTTGGGAGAAAATCATTATAATTGTCCCGTTGTCGCCTACTATCCCAAAGTGATTCAGAATAATGTGCGTTTCCCGGATTCTGTGGGGTATATCAATGGGTTTATCGGGTTACACAATCCGAAATTGTTTGTCAAGTATTTTATCCGCATGATGGAAGATTATGATATTCATCCGGACCCGGCGAAGGTAAAGCGTGCCGCTTCTGCTGCATATGCGGCTTACAACGCCTATATGCAAAAGGTGCGGGATAAAGCAGATGAATATTTGGAACTTGCCAAGCGTGAGGATCGGCAAGTGATCGTATTGGCGGGAAGACCTTACCATATGGATCCGGAGATCAATCACGGCATCAATCGGTTGCTGACCGATATGGGAGCGGTCGTCGTAACCGAGGATTCGGTTTGTCATCGTGCCGAGAATTTCCGCACAACGGTGTTGAATCAGTGGACATATCATTCCCGTTTGTACAATGCGGCAAAATTTGTTTGTGAATGCCAAGATCAAAAAATCAATTTGGTTCAGTTGGTTTCGTTCGGATGCGGTGTGGACGCGGTTACGACCGACGAAACAAGGGCGATTATCGAGAGCGCCGGAAAACTCTACACACAGATCAAGATTGATGAAATTACCAATTTGGGTGCTGTAAAAATTCGGTTGCGCAGTCTCTTTGCGGTATTGGATCATTAAAAGAAAGGAACAGATATATGACGTTTATCATTCTTTGTATTGTTTCGGCGGTCAGTGCATATCTGGTCGGAGGGATTAACGGTGCAATCATTTTGTCCCGTTTGGTCTATCATGAGGATATTCGCAAGTTGGGAAGCGGAAATCCCGGTTTTACAAATTTCAAACGGGTTCACGGATTTTGCCCCGCCACATTTGCGGCAATGGCGATTGATATTTTGAAAACAATCATCCCTGTTTTGACTTTCCGAATTCTGTTTGGAGAGTTGTGCGATGAGGCACAGTTCGGTGCAACTTTTACCTTGTTATGTTGTATGATCGGACATTGCTTTCCTGTGTGGTATAAATTTCGCGGTGGGAAGGCTGTCATGGCATATCTTTCCGGAATTTGGTTTGTGGATTGGCGCATGGGATTGATTTGCTTCGGATTGTTTGTTTTACTTCTTTTGACGATTCGGTATATGTCTTTGGCGTCTATCTCGTTTGCTTTTTCTTCTCCCATCGTGTTGGCGATTTTGGGATGTGACGGTTGGAAGGTGATGACAACATCTGTGATTCTTTCGGCACTGGTAATTGTTCGACATCGGCAAAATATTGTTCGTCTGTTCCATGGGACGGAATCAAAATTTACTTTGAAAAATAAGAAAGCGTGATCGTCGTCGGTTCGACGTTGAAGCGCAAAAATCGTTCCGACTTCGGTGAAAATCGAAGTCGGAACGATTTTTGCACAGGTTCCGGTTTTCTAAGACCGTTTGGGTGTCAAAATTGTACCGATCCAGTGCAAATCTTCTTTTTTTACGGCACCCGTCAGAAGTAAAAAGATGAAATACAGACAAACGGCGAAGAGACAGTGAACCACAATGGCAATGCCGCCGTCGGAGATGTGCAGAGCGGTCAGTGAAAAAATTCCTCGCGCGACGTAGGTGGCTCCGACAATACAGATCAACGGTTTGTAAATCCATTTGAAAAGTCGGACGGGAGCTTGGCTGATGTTGAGCAGATGTGTGATGCTGCACACCGTGTTAAATAATTCCGAAAAATAAATGCTGAACAGGTAGCCGTTGATTCCGTATTGCGGAATCAATACCCAAACCAGGATCACGGAAAGAAGAGCGTCCATGACATTGATCTTCATGGAGTAGACTTGTTCGCCAAGTCCTTTCATCATGGCATCCGTTGCAGTGTCCACGTACATGACAGGGATTAATGGTGCCAAGATGCGGATATAGTTTCCGGCGTCGGTATGAGGGTACAGTGCTTCTCCGATTTCAAAGGAAAAGCAACATAGGATTCCCGCAACGCCGATGGAAAAGATCATGGAAAGTGCCCATACTCGCGAGATCATATAACGAATGTGCCGATTGGAATTTTGTACTGCCGCTTCGGCAAGTTCCGGAACAAGCAAACCGGAAAAGGAAGAAATGAGGGCGGCGGGGTATAAAATGACCGGCATTGCCATGCTGTGAATGTTGCCGTAAGCGATGAGTGCATCGGCATGTGTGCTGCCGCTGTTTCGAAGCCCTTCCGGGATGAGGATGTGTTGCAGGGTGACCAGACCGGAACGAATATATGCGGTTACGGCGATCGGAATCGTAATTTTTAACAACTTTTTGCCTTCCTTACGTCCGTTGTCATGATCGTTCTGATGGAAATGTTTTTTTCGATCCTGTAAATAGAGCAACAGTTCCAAAAGGAAGGAGCCTACTTCGGCAAGCACGCCTCCGAGTACCAAAGCGCAACAGGTGTTCTCCACGCTGCCGGCGTAAACGGCTGATAACAGACGCATTGTAATACCGATTTTCAAACTCTGTTCCGTTACCTGCACGGCGGCACTTTTATACGGTCGGCGAACTGCATTAAAATAGCCGCCCCATGCCGAGGAAAGTGAAATGAGCGGCAATGTAATACCGAGTAAACGAAGGGAGGAGACGGTGCGACTGTCTTTGAGCCATTCGTTGCCGATGACATCGGCAAAAGCAAAGAGCAAAAACGAAGCGAAGATGCCGAATCCAAATGCGTAGCAGGTCGCGCGACGCATAGCCGGTGCAACACGATTGGAGCGGTGCGATCCGATTGCGTCAACCACCACTCGTGTAACTCCCAGATGAATGCCGGACGTTGCCAGCGTCAGCGCAAAGCCGTAAACGCCGGACAGCAGAGAGAATAATCCCATGGTTTCGGCTCCGGCACGATTGGAGATGTAGACTTGAAAGCTTACACCGACCGTGCGCATGAAAAGGGAGGCGACGGTCAAGAGTATTGCATTCCAAAACAATTGTTTCGCATGAGGTTTCATCATTGATACCTTTGTTCGCGGTGCGAAAGGATCCTTTCCTATCAGATCAGTAAAACGGTGATAAACAACGGGTTTGGAGGGACCGAATGAATTCCCCGACCGTGTGGTTTATTCTATGTGAAGTTGAAAAAGATTATTTTCAATTTGTGTCAAATTGTTTCAAAAATAAAAAAATACAAAAAATATGAAATCTTTTTCTGTTTTTCTATTGACAAAATGCGTATTGTGCTATATGATATATAATGCAAAAACCAAGATGCAAATACATAGGAAAAGGAGAAGTTGCATATGCTGATTCATATTTGTGAATTATGCGGTTACGAGTACAACCCAAAGGAAGGAGATCCGGACAACGGAATTGAGGAAAATACCGACTTTGAAGATTTGCCCGAAAGTTGGGTATGCCCGTTGTGCGGTGCATCCAAAGACGATTTCGGTGCCGAAGAAAGAAACGACGAAGAAGTTTATTGAATGATTCCTTTGGGCGGAAGAGTGATCTTCCGCTTTTTTTATTTGTTTACGGAGGTCGTTTTTCATTAAAACCACTTTACAAAAATGATCTTTTATGGTATAATCATTCTATACAGAAGTTGAAAGGGGATTGGCATCGTGCGATTGGATAAAATGCTTTCGGAATGCGGTATTGCCAGCCGAAAAGAAATTGCCCGTGCCGTCCGCGCAGGACAGGTAACGATGAACGGAATCACGGTGCAACGTTCGGATGTACAAGTGGATCCGAATGTCGATGCGGTGATTTACGGCGGCAGTCCCGTTCGTTACCGAAAGTATGTATATATCATGCTGAATAAACCGGATGGTTATGTCAGCGCAACGGATGGCGGCGGTTACGGGGACGAACGGGTTGTTACGGAGTTGTTGCCGGAAGAATATCGCAAAATGGGGGTTTTTCCGTGTGGACGATTGGATAAGCATACGGTCGGGTTGATGTTGTTGACCAATGACGGATCACTGTCCCATCGGTTGCTTTCGCCGAAAAATCACGTTGCAAAAAGGTATGCTTTTTCCGTTAAATTTCCGATGTCCTCCTCGGATGTCGAACAACTTCAGGCAGGTGTCGATATCGGAGGATATGTGACAAAACCGTGTACGGTTTCAATGTCGTCGGAAAAAGAGGGAACGATCACGATCACCGAAGGGAAGTATCATCAGATCAAACTGATGATGGGTGTTGTCCACAACCAAGTGGTTTCTTTGGAGCGTCGTACATTCGGTCCTCTGATGTTGGATCCCAGTTTGCCGCGCGGAGCGTGGCGTGAGTTGACCGACTCCGAGCGACAAGAACTGATGATTGTGTGATTTTTATTTTTTGTTTTGCAGGAAAGGATTTTTTATGTCAATCAATATTAACGAGACTTTGGCGAATGAATTTCAATTAAAAGTTGAACAAGTGGAAAAAACTGTTGCTTTGATCGATGAGGGGAATACGATTCCGTTCATTGCACGCTACCGTAAAGAGGTAACGGGAAGTTTGGATGATACCGTTTTGCGTGATTTGAACGATCGCCTGAATTTTTTGCGTAACATCGAAAAGAGGCGGCAAGAGGTTTTCGATCTGATTTCGGCGCAAGAGAAAATGACTCCGGAGATCGAGGAGGCAATTGCCGCGGCAAAGACCATTACGGAGATTGACGATATTTATCGTCCGTTCCGCCCGCATCGAAAAACACGTGCATCCGTGGCGCGCGAAAAGGGACTGGAGCCTTTGGCGGAGCTGATCTATGCGCAAGAACCGGTCTATGAGCCTTCCATTGAAGAACAAGCGGCATCGTACATCGACGAGGAGAAGGGAGTTGCCAATGTTGAAGAGGCATTGCAGGGGGCGCGTGACATCATTGCCGAGAACGTTTCCGACAACGCCGAATTCCGTAAGGAATTGCGCCGATTGACTTTTGAGTTCGGTACACTTTCATCTAAGCAAGCCAAAGAGGAAGATTCGGTTTACGCACAATATTACGACTATGCCGAGGCACTCAAAAAGGTGTTGCCGCACCGTGTACTTGCCTTGAATCGAGGCGAAAAAGAAGAGTTTTTGAAAGTCAATATTTCGGTGGCGACCGATATTGTATTCCGGTATCTTTTTTCACAAACCATTCGCGGGAACCACAGTCCTGCCGAATCTTATGTATCGGAGGCGGTTGTTGACAGTTATGAGCGATTGATCGCTCCTTCCATCGAACGTGAGATCCGCAGTGATATTTTTGATCAAGCGTGCGAAGGTGCAATCAAAGTTTTTGCCGATAATTTGAGTCATTTATTGATGCAATCCCCCTTGAAAGGGAAGACCGTATTGGGATTTGATCCCGGCTATGCGCATGGTTGTAAGCTTGCGGTGGTCGATAAGACCGGTAAAGTAGTGGATACGGCGGTGATCTATCCGGTCAAACCGCGGGAAGAGATCGAAAAAAGCAAGGCGATTGTAAAACGATTGATTACCAAGCATCATGTGGATGTGATTGCGATCGGAAACGGAACCGCTTCTAAAGAGAGTGAAATCTTCATTGCGACTCTCCTCAAAGAGATTCCGGAAGATGTTAAGTATATCGTAGTCAGTGAGGCGGGAGCATCCATTTATTCCGCGTCCAAATTGGCGGCGGAAGAATTTCCGGAGTTTGATGTGATGCAACGGAGTGCGGTTTCCATTGCAAGACGTTTGCAGGATCCGCTGGCTGAGTTGATTAAAATCGATCCGAAGGGAATCGGTGTCGGGCAATATCAGCACGATATGAAGCAGGCGCGTTTGGATGAAGCTTTGGGAGGCGTTGTGGAGGATTGCGTCAATGCCGTCGGTGTGGATTTGAATACCGCATCTTACTCGTTGTTATCTTATATATCCGGAATCAATATCACCTCTGCCAGAAATATTGTGAAATATCGTGAGGAGAACGGAGAGTTTTCCAACCGCGCCCAATTGCTGAAAGTGCCGCGCATCGGTGCCAAAGCATATGAGCAGGCAGCCGGCTTTTTACGTGTTCCGGGCGGAAAAGAAATTTTTGATAATACCGGTGTGCATCCGGAATCTTATGAGGCGGCAGCCGCTTTGTTGGAATTGTTCGGTTATACAAAGACCGATGTGGCGAACGGTGCTTTGACGGCATTGGGCGAACAAGTGCAAAAAGCGGGTGCGGTCAAAGTCGCAGAGCAATTGGGCATCGGGATTCCGACCTTAAAGGATATTGTATCCGAATTGGAAAACCCCAGACGTGATATTCGCGACACATTGCCTCCGCCTGTTTTGCGCGACGATATTTTATCTTTGGAAGATTTGAAACCGGATATGGAATTGACGGGGACCGTGCGCAATGTGATCGATTTCGGTGCATTTGTCGATATTGGTGTCCACCAGGACGGATTGGTACACATTTCTCAACTGTCCGATCGGTTTGTAAAGCATCCTTCCGATGTGGTCAAAGTGGGGGATATCGTCAAAGTGCGTGTATTAAGCGTGGATGTCTCCAAAAAACGGATTGCATTGACGATGCGTCAGTTCTCTAAAGCGTAAATTTGAGTACTTATTTTAATATATTAAAATCAAAAGTTTTGCTGTTTTTCGTTTTGTTCACAAATTGGCGGAGTGATTTGTGTAAAATACACAAATATCAAAGCAAAATTTTGGGCAAATAACCTCTTCCATTTTTGAAGAAAATATGGTACAATATGTTATACTGAAAAAATAATGCTCCGCGGCGGAGCAACAGGAGGAATGAGAGAATGGCTGGCTTATCACTCAGACATATTTATAAAAAATATCCGGGCGGCGTAACCGCTGTTTCCGATTTTAATTTGGAGATCAAGGATAAAGAATTTTTGGTTTTGGTCGGACCTTCCGGATGCGGTAAATCTACCACACTTCGTATGATTGCCGGCTTGGAGGAAATTTCCGAGGGCGAGTTGTTTATCGGTGATCGTTTGGTTAATGATGTGGCACCGAAAGATCGTAAGATTGCAATGGTGTTCCAGAACTATGCTCTGTATCCCCACATGTCCGTATTTGAAAATATGGCATTCGGTTTGAAATTGAGTAAAGTTCCGAAGGAAGTCATTAAAAAGAAGGTAGAGGAAGCTGCGCGTATTTTGGATATTACGCACTTGTTGGATCGGAAGCCGAAGGCATTGTCCGGAGGTCAGAAACAGCGTGTGGCTTTGGGACGTGCAATCGTTCGTGATCCGCAGGTCTTCTTGCTTGACGAGCCGCTCTCCAACTTGGATGCAAAATTGCGTGCAACCATGAGAACCGAGTTGACCAAGCTTCATAATCGTGTGGAGACAACCTTTATTTACGTTACGCACGACCAGGTTGAGGCTATGACGATGGCAACCAGAATCGTTGTTATGAAGGACGGTTTGATTCAACAAGTGGCAACTCCGCAGGATTTGTACGATCATCCCGTTAATATTTTTGTCGCCGGATTTATCGGAACGCCTCAAATGAACTTTATGAATGGCGCATTGGTTAAAAAGGGTGAGGATGTTTACTTCGTCTTTGAAGGAAATGAATTGAAGGTCCCGGCTGAAAAGGCAAATTCCGAGGAATTAAAGCCTTATATCGGACAGGAAGTTGTTGCGGGACTTCGTCCGGAATGTATCTATGATGATGCAGCCAATGTTGAAAGATGTTCGGACGCAGCCCTGAATGCCGATGTGGATGTAACGGAGTTGATGGGTGCCGAGATTTATCTGTACCTGAAAGTCGGAGAAGAGGGCAAACTGATTGCTCGTGTTTCCTCCAAATCGACAACTCGTGCCGGCGAAAATATCAAGATTGGGTTTGATATGGAAAGAATGCACTTCTTTGATAAGGATACCGAAGTTTGCATTATTCATTGATGTGAATCTTTTTAATATCTATTATTCAATATATAAAACCGCCTCATCGGTTGAAACCGATGAGGCGGTTATTGTATCTGTTTGCATATTTCAAAAAGGGAAGGGGCGAGCAAATGGAAACATTGGCTCGCCCCAAACTTTTGGCGGAGTATCACAGAACGGTGTTGAACACTTTTCCGATATTTATCCAAACTTATTTCAAACTCAATCAATCTCGTAGCGGGCTTTACCATAGACAATTTCAACCTTGATCGTATTGTAATACGACTCGTTATCATAATGCTTCAATCTCTTTAATATTTCAAGCATTTTATTCGACACATGAGAAAATTTTTGTTGTAATTCTTCCAAACCGATCAGCTCAATATATAAGACTTCTTCATCTACCATCTCTGTAAGGCAATCCCAAAAGGCAGACCAATTTTCTCCGTAATAATCGGGAAAATCAAGTTCTTTTCTAATGATTTGATGAACATCTCCGTATTGTTGAACATTTGAAAAATCGAGTGTATATTTTTCTTTATATGCATACATTGACCTTAATTTCTCCTCTCTGATATCTCGTAAAAGGTTTCGTAGTGATCTTTGGTTACAAAAATCAATCCATCGTTTGAGTAAAGTATTCGATCGCATTTGCTACGAAAACCGGAAACATAGCTAATATCCGCCTCATACCATTTCCTTCCGGGGGTACCGGGAAGTTTCCCATCATCATTTTGGTAAATATCTCCTCCAATCATATTTTCAGGTGCTATTTCCGCAAGATTTCCTTTTTTGGTTCTCCATCCTAAAGCTTTTGCTTGACTTTTTGTAATATAGTAATACGTTTGTTTCAAACAGTGCCACCTTATGCCAATGCGTGCCGCTTTTTTGAAAAAACAGAAAAATTTGTAAATTTACCGAAAGGCAAAAAAGGTTGAGTCATGTGAAACACAAACTCAACCCAACCTTTTGGAGGAGGTTCACGAACGGTGTTGAACACCTTTCCGACAAATACCCAAAATCAACCCAAATTTTAGTGAAGAGTGAAAAGTGAATAGTGAAAAAGTAAAGGGATTAAGTTGCATTCGACTTAATCCCTTTTGGCGGAGAAGGTGGGATTTGAACCCACGCAACGCGTTAACGTCCTACGAGATTTCGAGTCACGCCTCTTCGACCACTTGAGTACTTCTCCGTATATTTTGAACGTTGCTATTATACCATATTTTATTTGAAAATGCAAGCTTTTTTTGAAAATTCATCAATTTTATTTTTGTGTGTGAAAATTCGGTGTTTTTTCTGTAGAATAAAATCGATTTATTCATGAAACGTTCATACATTGCGTTGGATTTTGTGTTATAATGGAAGAGAACAAAGCAATGGCGATGTTGTGGGATCACGTGTTGCCATTCTATCCAGAAAGGACGCTTTCGCCGAACGAAAGCGATGGTCGTGATTATGACAGAGAAAAAAATGCTTGCGATCGATTTGGGTGCTTCAAGCGGTCGCGGAATTGTCGGCTCTTATGATGGCGAGAAGCTTTCTCTCAAGGAGAATCATCGTTTTTCCAATGATCCCGTGATTGTAAACGGTAGAATGTATTGGGATATTTTACGTATTTTTCATGAGATCAAACAATCCATTACCAAGACTGTACTGGAGAAAGATGAGATTGATTCGATCGGTATCGACACGTGGGGAGTAGATTATGCATTGTTGGATCAAAACGGCAGAATGCTCTCAAACCCCGTTCATTATCGGGATACCCGAACAGATGGGATTGTGTCGTATGTCGATCGCTTTTTTACGCAAGACGAGCTTTATAAGGTAGCCGGAATTCAGTGTATGAATTTCAATACCATTTTCCAACTTGCCGCCGATCTTCGGGATGACGGAGAGATGGTCGAACGCGCAGAACGGATGCTCAACATTCCCGATTTGCTGAATTATTTTCTGACCGGAAATATGGCAAATGAATATACCATTCTCTCAACCGGTGCATTGTTGGATGCCAACAAACGGGATTATGCGTTTGAAATGATCGATCGGATTGGTATTCCTCGTCGGTTGTTCGGTCAAATCGTTCAACCCGGAAATTGCGTCGGATCTCTTCTGCCGCAAATTTTGGAGGAGACCGGAAAGACGGATGCAAAAGTGCTGAATGTTGCCTCACATGATACGGCAAGTGCCGTGATCGCTGTTCCGACGCAAGAAGATGATTTCCTCTTCATCAGTAGCGGTACATGGTCTTTGATGGGGACCGAACTGAAAGCACCGATGCTGACCGAACAAACCGCGGCATATAACTTTACCAATGAAGGCGGTGCCGACGGAACGATTCGGTTCTTGAAGAATATCATGGGCTTGTGGTTGATTCAGGAGTCCAGACGGCAGTGGAGAAGAGAAGGAAAAGAATACAGTTTTGCCGAATTGGAAAATTTGGCGAGAGCGTGCGAGCCGTTGCAGTCTTTTATTAACCCAGATGATGCGTCTTTCGCAACCCCCGGAAACCTTCCGGAACGGATTCGAAATTATTGCAAACGTACCGGACAGCATGTTCCCGAAAGTGTGGGAGAAGTCGTTCGTTGCATTTATGAAAGTTTGGCTTTGAAATATCGCCGTACCGCAGAGGATATTCATGCCTTGACCGGCTTAAATGCGCGTGTCATTTACGTGGTCGGCGGAGGTACCAAGGACGGATTCCTTTCGCAAATGACTGCCGATGCAACCGGGATGCCTGTGTCTGCGGGACCGGAAGAAGCAACTGCCATCGGAAACCTGCTCATGCAACTGATGGCAAGCGGAGAAGCAAAAGGATTGAAGGAAGCACGCCGCATCGTGGCAAATTCCTTTGCTTGCAAGTACTATGAGCCGACGACTGAGCGATCGGCATGGGATGCGGCTTATAAAAGATTTTGTGAATTGAACTGACGAAAAATGACCTGTCGGCACAAGAAGTTGCATCTTCTTGTGAATTGGGGAATCAACGTAAAAATAAAAAACGGAGGCTTATTATGAAGGACAATCAATTCGGAGAACTTGCCGTCATCGGCATGAACGGGTGTGGCGCATTTGCGGATCAGGTGGATTATTATCTGAAAGACTGGCGTCGGCATGGAGATAATGATCGTAGCTTTTTGGTAGAAGCCGATTGCCCAAGATTCGGTTCCGGCGAAGCAAAAGGAATGATCCATGAATCTATGCGCGGCAAGGATGTTTACATCATTTGCGATACCTTTAATTACGGTGTGACTTACAAAATGTATGGAATGACCGTTCCGATGAGTCCGGACGATCACTATGCCGATCTGAAGCGTATCATCGCTGCGATCGAGGGAAAAGCAAGACGGCTGACCGTCATTATGCCGATGCTTTACGAAGGCAGACAGCACAAGCGTTCCGGACGCGAGTCGTTGGATTGTGCGATGATGTTGCAGGAGTTGGTTTCCATGGGGGTTTCCAATATTTTGACATTTGACGCACACGATTCCCGCATTTCCAATGCAATTCCGTTGTCCGGTTTTGACAATGTGCGTCCTGCTTACCAAATGATCAAGGCTTTGATTCGTGCGGTGCCGGATGTGCAGATCGATAAGGATCATATGGTAATCATTTCACCGGATGAAGGTGCGATGTCGCGTTGCATGTACTACAGTTCCGTATTGGGACTGGATATCGGTATGTTCTACAAGAGAAGAAATTATTCCGTCGTTATCAACGGAAGAAATCCGATCGAGGCGCATGAATATTTAGGTCAGGATCTGCATGGGAAAGATGTAATTGTTGTGGATGATATGATTGCCTCCGGAGAATCCATGTTGGATGTGTGCAAGCAATTGAAAGAAAAGGGTGCCAATCGTGTGTTCTGTTTCGGTACATTCGGATTGTTCACCGAAGGGCTTGAGAAATTCGATCAAAGCTTTAAGGAAGGTGTGTTTGATCGGGTATTTACGACCAATTTGGTTTATCGCCGTCCGGATTTGGCTGAAAAGCCATGGTATGTGGAAGTCAATATGTGCAAGTATGTTGCCTATTTGATTGATACGCTCAATAATGACGCTACCATCAGTACGCTTCTCAATCCGGTCAAACGGATTCAAACATTGATGGAAAAACATCGCAAAGAGTTGGCGGCACAATTGAAGATCGAGTTTGATGAATGATTTTGAAAAAATATTAACAAATCCATCAAAGGTTGCATGGAGCATTGTCAAGGATGATGCTTCATGCAATCTTTTTGATTTCTTTTTGAAAATTTAGCACTTGAATCAGATGTTTACAAAAAATTCATAACTTTATTGTGAAAAAGACTTGACAAAAGGCAAAAAAAGTGGTAAATTTATATCATGATTTAGCACTCTTACGTTTCGAGTGCTAAAATCAAGCTTTGAAGGAAACAGAAAGGAGCAAATCGGAGATGAGTTCCGACAATCGCGAATTGACAGAGCGAAAAAAGCAGATATTAAAAGCAATTGTTGACGCGCATATTGAAGGCGGAGAACCGGTCGGCTCCAAGTATATTTTGCAAAATCAACAACTCAATTGTTCTTCGGCGACCATTCGCAACGAGATGGCGGAATTGGAAGAAATGGGGTATTTGGAGCAACCGCATGCGTCGGCGGGGAGAGTTCCCAGTGAATTGGGATACCGATTTTATGTGGATTCCCTCATCGAGCATTATGCGATGACGACACATGAGATCGCACAGATCAATGCCTTGTTGAAAGCCAAAATGGGAGAATTGGATCAGATTCTCCTGGCAGCCTCCAATTTGGCATCCACAATGACAAATTATACCGGAATTGCCATCAAACCGCGTGTCAATTGTGTCAGCATTGAAAAATTCGATACCATCTATTTGGAACCGGATCATTATATTTTGGTTGCGGTAGACTCCGAACGAAATGTCAAAAGCAAACAGATTCGTACCGACGTACCGATCCTAACGCCGGGAGCATTAAGCAAATTGACGAATGCACTCAATACGTATGTGACCGGTTTGTCAGCCGAACAGATCACGCTTCCGATTATTATGAAATTGGAAGCGGAAATGGGAAGTGACAACGGATTGATTGCCGATGCCATTAAAATGATTTATGATTTGCTCAATGCACCCGAAAACGGGGAAATGCGGGTGAGCGGAATTGATCGTTTGTTGCAATATCCGGAATACAGTGATGTGTCGCAACTTCAGGCATTGTTGGGAACGCTTGAAAAGAAAGAAGATATTCTGAATCTTGTTTCGCAAAACGAAAATGATGACATCAGTGTTGTAATCGGTTCCGAAAGTCAAGTCAAGGTGATGAATAATTCGGCATTGGTTTTTAAGCCCATCATCAAGGACGGTAAAACCCTCGGCGCGATCGGCGTTTTGGGACCGCGGCGTATGGATTATGCCAAGGTATTGGCAACTTTGGAAGGATTGAGCGGAAATATTGAAAATATGTTGCATTCCAATAAACAATTAAACGGAGGAGAACCCAATGGAGGAAAATAAGAATACCGCCACAGAGGAATTGGAGACGGAAGCGGTACAGCAGGAACTCTCCAAAGCGGACGGAAAAACGGAAAAAAAGAAACAAAAAAAGCAGGAATCCGAAATTGCCGCATTACAAAAACAATTGGAAGAGAAAACGGCAGAATGTGAAGCTGCCAATGATAAATATGTACGCATGATGGCAGAATACGATAATTTCCGTAAGCGCAGTGCCAAAGAAAAAGAAGGCGTTTACGCGGATGCTTACAGCGATTGTATTGCAACCCTGCTTCCGATCCTGGACAATCTCGAACGTGCCGGAAAATCGGATAACTTTGAGGCGGTTACAAAAGGATTGGAGTTAACGGTTAAAGCATTTGATGATGCGCTGCAAAAAATGGGTGTGACGGAAATTGAGACAACGGTATTTGATCCCAATCAACACAATGCCGTGATGCATGTGGAAGATGAACAGTATGGCGAATCCGAGATTGTTGAGGTGTTCCAAAAAGGATACCGCAAGGGTGATAAAGTGATTCGTTATGCGATGGTCAAGGTTGCAAATTGAGCTTGACCGCGATGCTTTGTTTTGAATTTTGATTTTTATAATATTGGAGGAACTTTTATTATGGGAAAAATTATTGGTGTGGATCTGGGTACGACAAACTCCTGTGTTGCGGTTTACGAGGGCGCAGAGCCGATCGTGATTCCGAATCCGGAAGGGGCGAGAACGACTCCGTCCGTGGTGGCGTTTTCCAAGACGGGAGAAAGAATGGTCGGTCAGGTAGCAAAGAGACAGGCAATTACAAATCCGGATCGTACAGTTATTTCCATCAAACGGGAAATGGGTACCGGCTATAAGAAGACCATTGATGACAAATCCTATACACCGCAGGAATTTTCCGCTATGATTCTGCAAAAATTGAAGGCTGACGCCGAAAGTTATTTGGGTACGAGCGTCAATCAGGCAGTCATTACCGTTCCTGCTTATTTCTCGGATGCGCAACGTCAAGCAACCAAGGATGCGGGTAAAATTGCCGGTTTGGAAGTTCTTCGTATCATCAACGAGCCGACAGCGGCAGCGTTGGCTTACGGCATGGATAAAGAAGCCAATCAAAAAATTATGGTATTCGATTTGGGCGGAGGTACGTTCGATGTATCTTTGTTGGAAATTTCCGATGGCGTATTCGAAGTTTTGGCAACAAACGGAGATACCCGTTTGGGCGGAGATGATTTTGACCAGAGAATTATTGATTGGATGGCTGAACAGTTCCAAAGAGAAAACGGAATCGATTTGCGGAAAGATAAGATGGTTTTGCAAAGATTGCGTGATGCTGCCGAGAAAGCAAAGATCGAGTTGTCCGGCATGACTTCCACTTCCATCAATCTGCCCTTTATTACCGCAACGGCGGCAGGTCCTTTGCACTTTGAGGCGACCTTGACACGTGCTGAATTTGATCGCATTACCGCCGATCTGGTAGAGCGCACGATGATCCCCACAAAGAAGGCATTGGCAGATGCCGGACTGTCTGTCAATCAAGTGGATAAAGTTTTGTTGGTTGGCGGTTCCACCAGAATTCCGGCTGTACAGGAAGCGGTGAAAAAGTTTATCGGAAAAGATCCGTTTAAGGGAATCAATCCGGATGAGTGTGTTGCCATCGGTGCGGCAATCCAAGGCGGTGTGTTGGGCGGCGAAGTCAAAGACCTCTTGTTGTTGGACGTTACCCCGTTGTCTTTGGGAATTGAAACCATGGGCGGTGTGTTCAATCGAATCATCGATCGGAATACCACGATCCCAGTGAAAAAGAGCCAAGTTTATTCCACTGCCGCAGACGGTCAAACATCTGTTGAGATTCATGTGTTGCAGGGTGAACGTGAGATGGCGGCGCATAATACGACGCTCGGTCGTTTCATTTTGGACGGCATTACGCCGGCACCCAGAGGCGTTCCGCAGATCGAAGTCACGTTTGATATTGATGCCAACGGCATTGTCAATGTAACGGCAAAGGATAAAGGTACCGGAAAAGAACAGCATATCACTATCACTTCTTCTACCAATATGAGTCAGGAAGACATTGACCGTGCGGTCAAGGATGCCGAAAAATATGCAGAGGAAGATAAGAAAGCAAAAGAAGCGGTTGATGTGAGAAACCGTGCCGAGACGATTATTTTCCAAAGCGAAAAGACTTTGACGGAGCTTGGAGATAAAGCCGATCCTTCCGATGTACAGACCGTAAAGGATGCTATTGAAAAACTGAAAGAGACCTTGAAGGGCAGCGATATTGAGGCAATCAAGGCTGATACGGAAGCAGTTGAGAAATCCTTCTATAAGATTTCCGAAAAGCTCTACAGTCAGCAGGCGGGGGCACAGAATGCAGATCCCAATGGCGGTGCAGACGGTCAGGATGGTACCTACTACAATGCAAGCTATGAGGATAATTCCGGCAACAATAATCAGTAAAATCAATATATTTGATCATCGGGAAAGGCGGTTCACCGCCTTTCCCGTCGGGTGTATTTTTGCAATGAATACGGTATTGCCGTCATCCATATTCATTTGCTCAAAATGAGCATGGATGACTACGATACAGCAATGGAAAGGGTTTATATGGCAGACAAGAGAGATTATTACGAGGTTCTCGGTGTAGATAAAAATGCGGATGCGGGAACGATCAAAAAAGCATATTATAAATTGGCAAAACAGTATCATCCGGATGCGAACCCGGGGGACAAAGTGGCAGAGGAAAAATTCAAAGAGGCAAACGAAGCTTATGAAGTTTTGTCCGATCCGGATAAGAAGGCGAAATATGACCAGTTCGGGCATGCCGCTTTTGATCCTAATATGGGGGGCGGTACCGGCGGTTTCGGCGGTTTTGGAGGTTTTGGCGATTTCGGCGACCTCGGTGATATTCTTGGCGGGATGTTTGGCGGTGCATTCGGCGGAAGTCGGTCGGCACGGCAGAACGGTCCCGTGGCGGGTGATGATGTCGGTGCAACGGTCAGCATCACGTTTGAAGAAGCCGTATTCGGTGTCAAAAAAGATATTTCCTATTCTCGCATTTGCCGCTGTCGGGATTGTCAGGGAACCGGCTCGGCAGACGGAAGCAGCGGCGTGGAGACCTGTTCGGTATGTCACGGAAGCGGTCAGGTTCGTCGTGTACAACGAATGGGCGGGATGTCATTTCAGTCTACCGCACCGTGCGAAGCCTGCCGTGGGAATGGAAAGATCATTAAGAATGCGTGTACAAAATGTCGCGGTACCGGAATGTCACGGGAGAATAAGCGGTTGACTGTTTCGATTCCTGCCGGAATTGACGACGGCGAACGGGTTGCATTGCGCGGACAGGGGAACGACGGAAGGAACGGAGGTCCTGCCGGGGATTTGATTCTTTCCGTATCGGTTCGCAGTCACGCGATCTTTGAGAGAGACGGTTACAATCTTTATTGCGAAATTCCTTTGACGGTGGCAGAGGCGACTTTGGGAGCGGAATTGGAGATCCCCACTTTGGAAGGAAATGTGAAATATACGATTCCGGAGGGAACGCAACCCGGTACAAAGTTTACCATGCGCGGCAAGGGGGTTCCTTATGTCAACGGGAACGGCAGACGAGGCGATCTGATTTTCCGTGTAACGGTGGAAATTCCGAAAGGTTTGAATGATAAGCAAAAGGCGGCAATGAAAACGTTTGCCGAAAGTTGCGGCGAAAGCAATTATGCCAAGCATAAGCAATTTTTCAAAAAGATTTTCGGAAAATCATGAAATAAGGGGGTAAAAAACGGAATATGATAGATCAGGATTATGTATGCGGTGATTACGGTACCGAGACGCAATGGACGCAAATTCGCGTGACGGTTCCTTTGGAACGGCTGGATTGTTTGACTGCTGTGATGAGCATGGTTTCCAACAATTTACAAATTGAAGATTACAGCGATATTGATTTGAAAACTTGTTACGGTGATTTGATTGACGATCGGATTCTCAATGCCGATAAGACAATTGCATCGGTTTCCGTCTATCTTCCGGCAGAGAGAAGTGTTGCCGAATGCCTCTCTTTTCTCAAAGAACGTTTTGCCGATATCGGCTTATCCGATGCCAAAATTGAAACTGTTGGAGTGAATGAAGAAGATTGGGCAAACTCCTGGAAAGAGTATTATAAGCCGATCAAAATCGGAAAACGGCTGGTCATTGTTCCGGCATGGGAAAAGTATGAGCCGAACGACGGCGAATTGATCGTTCGCATGGATCCGGGAATGGCATTCGGAACGGGAACGCATGAAACGACGCGCTTGGTGATCCGCATGTTGGAAAACTATACCGTTCCCGGATGCAGAATGTTGGACGTTGGAACGGGAAGCGGAATCCTTGCGATTTGTGCTTCTAAATTGGGAGCCGCCGAATGTCGTGCCTATGATATTGATCCGATGGCGGTTCGTGTGGCAAATGAAAATATTCGAGACAGCGGATTGACGAATATTACCTGTGAAACATCCGATTTGCTTCGTCAGGTGGATGACAGTCGGCCGTATGATCTGATTTGTGCCAATATCGTAGCCGATATTATCATTCGTATGACACCGGATGTCGGACGTTATATGCATGATCGCACGGTCTTGTTGGCTTCCGGTATTATTTTGGAGCGTAGCCAAGATGTGGAGGAGTGTTTTGAACGGAACGGATTCCGCATTGTGGAAAAATTGGTGGATAACGATTGGTGCGGTCTTGCCGTTATGAAAAAGTAAGGGAGCTGTTCCGAACGCACAAGCGATGGGATTCTTTCCGAAATCGGTTCAAATGCATGAGGTTGTTTGACATTTGAACCGTTTCTTTTTGCTTTTTTGTAAAAAACAAGGAAAAAATTGATTTGTTTACAAAAAGGTGTTTACAAAAGAATATTTTTGTAGTAAAATATAAAGGAATACATGACAAGCCAAGGAGTGGAACTGTTTATGGGAAAGCCGAAATATCATCGCGTTTTGTTGAAACTGTCTGGGGAAGCATTGGAATCTGCTGATGGAATCTTGGATTTTACGTTTATTGAAAAAGTGGCTGTGCAGATTCGACGTTGCGTGGAGGAAGGTGTACAGGTCGCTGTTATTGTAGGTGCTGGCAATATTTGGAGAGGTAGGCAGGGAACCGGAATGGATCGTTGTCGTGCCGATCATATGGGAATGCTTGCGACCGCAATCAATTCGATTGCTTTGCAAGACGTCTTTCTCCGTGTCGGAATGAAAGCAACGGTAATGACCGCTGTGGAAATGCAAGCGTTTGCCGAACCTTACACGGTACGCGGTGCAATTGAAGCGTTGGAGAACGGGACTGTTGTCATTTTCGGTTGCGGATTGGGAACGCCGTTCTTTTCCACCGATACTGCTGCAGCGTTGCGTGCTGCCGAGATCGGTGCCGAGTGTATTTTGATGGCAAAGAATATCGATGCGATTTACAGCGATGATCCGAAACGGAATCCGAATGCGGTGCGTTACTCCGATGTGACTTATTTGCAGATCATTGAGAAGAATTTGCGTGCATTGGATATGTCTGCCATTATTTTATGCCGCGAGAATGACATCAATGGGTATGCATTCGGACTGGCTGATCCGGAGAATATCTACCGTGCGGTGATGGGCGAAGCTGTCGGGACTGCAATTCATAATTGAAAGCAGTCATCGAACATTTACATAGAAAGGATTTTATAACCATGAAATTTAACACCAAAGAAACCGAAGAGAAGATGCAAAAAAGCGTCAGCGTGTATGAAAACAATCTCTCGACCATTCGCGCCAGTCAGGCAAACGGTGCCGTTGTATCGAAAGTGACTTTTGAATATTACGGATCGGCGACTCGGTTGACGGATATGGCATCCGTGGCGGTAACAGATCCGAAGACATTAACCATTACCCCGTATGACCGTTCTACTTTGAAGGCGATGGTCAAGGCAATTCAAACCTCTGATATTGGAATCAATCCCGTAGATGACGGTTCGGTGATTCGGTTGGTATTCCCACCTTTGACAGAGGAGCATCGTAAAGGATTGGCAAAACAGATTCAAAAATTGTCGGAAGAAGCGCGCGTGGCTGTACGGAACGTGCGCAGAGAGGCAAATGATGATATTAAAAAACAGAAAAAAGACGGAGTTATGACAGAGGATGAGCAAAAAGCGGGGGAAAAATCCGTTCAGGATTTGACTGACCGTTATGTGAAGCTCATTGATGAAATCACTGCAAAAAAAGAAAAAGAGATTATGCAGATCTGAACAAACATACGGGGGTGTCACATTCAAGGACTTTTTCATATGCCGCTTGATCGTGGCATCCCCTCAACGGTTTGTGACATGGGGGATTTATGTTTTTCAGAAACAAAGCCAAACAGGCGTCGGAGGCGGTGCAGGTTGACGATCGGTTACAGCATATCGCTTTTATCATGGACGGGAACGGGAGATGGGCAAAAAAGCGTGGAATGCCGCGTGAATACGGGCATTCTCATGGAGCCGCTACGTTCAAACGTGTCGGACGCTATTGCGAACGCATCGGGATCAAATATATGACGGTGTACGCTTTTTCGACGGAAAATTGGAAGCGACCGCAAAAAGAAGTCGATGCGATTATGAAAATTTTGGATGAATATATCGAAGAATGCTTTTTGGAGATGAAAGACGATAACGTTCATTTTCGTTTCATCGGAAATTTGCAGATCTTTCCCACAGAGTTGCGGGAAAAAATGGAGAAGATCGATCGTGAAACGGCACACAAACCGTTTGTCTTAAATATTGCCGTTAATTACGGCGGGCGGGAAGAGATTGTTCATGCTTGTAACACCTTGATCGCAGAAGGAAAAAGAGAAATCTGTGAAACGGATATTGGCAACCATATATATACGGCAGGTTGCCCGGATCCGGATCTGGTCGTTCGCACCGGCGGAGATCTGCGAATTTCCAATTTTTTGCTTTGGCAATCGGCATATACCGAATATTATTTTACAGATGTTCTGTGGCCGGATTATTCCGACAGAGATGTTGATTTGGCGGTTGCCGCTTTTTATTCCAGACAACGGCGTTACGGCGGTGTATAATGATTGACATGCGTTTTTACATGTCCGAAAAAACGGAGGAAACTTCAGTATGAAACAACGAATTATTACGGGAGCTGTGATATTGGCGGTATTGGTGGTTGTGGAAATTTTTTCTTGGACACCGCTTTTTCCGCTGGTATTGGCACTGTGTTCCGTAATTGCGGTTTATGAAATGGCGCGTTGCATCGGATTAAAAAAAGAGTATATTTTGAATGTACCGCTTTATATATTGGCGGCGGTCTATCCGTTTTTGATGCGTTATATCGGCGATAAAATTTTACTTCAAAAAATCCATTTCATTGTGATTATGTGTGTTCCGCTGTATTTCTTCACGGTTTTGACTTTTTCCCGCGGAAGATATAAACTTGCCGATATTGCCGTTTTGTTTATGACTGTATTTTACATCCTGTTGGGATTCAACTCAATCATGATTCTGTATTGCCATCGAGGTGATGTGGGACACTTTTTGCATATTACGGTTTTCTTAGGCGCATGGGTAACGGATATATTTGCTTATTTTTGCGGCGTTATGTTTGGTAAGCATAAACTGATTCCGGATGTTTCTCCGAAAAAAACAGTGGAGGGAAGCATCGGCGGAATCTTGTTTTGCGTATTGTTTATGACGCTGTTTGGCTTGGTTTGTGATTTGATTTCAGCCAAATTTGCTACGCATCTGTGGGTGTTTGCGGTAGGCGGCTTGATTGCGTCCGTTGTGGCGCAAGTGGGAGATCTGTTGATGTCCGTTATCAAACGAACTTATGGCATTAAAGATTACGGAAAGATCTTTGTCGGTCACGGCGGAATGTTGGATCGGTTTGATTCCGTGCTTTCCGTTGCCATTGCATTGGCGGCATTCAGCTCTTTCTTTCAATTTTTTGAGGTGGTTTGAATATGAACGACGTTGTATATCCATCGGTTTCCGTATTGGGATCGACCGGCTCGGTCGGTGAGCAGGCAATTGATGTTGCCACACGATGCGGCATCCGCATCCATGCGATTTCTGCCAATCGGAATGTGGACAGAGTGGAAGTTCAGGCACGCTCCCTGCATGTACGGGCATGTGCCATGGCGGACAGAGAGGCTGCAAAAGAATTGCAGATCCGCTTAGCCGATACCGATATTCGGGTTTATGCGGGGACGGAAGGCATTTGTGAGATGATTGCCCAACCGTATGAAGACAAAGAAGTAATTGTCAATTCTATTATCGGTGAAGCCGGGTTGCGTCCGACGTTGGCGGTGTTGAATGCCGGTAAACGGTTGGCGTTGGCGAACAAGGAGTCCCTGGTTTGTGCCGGTGAATTTGTCATGAAAATGGCAGAGGCAAAAAAGGCTGAGATTCTTCCGGTTGACAGCGAACACAGTGCCATTTTTCAGGCATTACGTGCCGGCGAGCCGAAAGAAATTAAACGGATCCTGTTGACGGCATCCGGAGGTCCTTTTTACGGAATGCAGCGGGAAGAGCTTTCTTCCATTACGGTGGAACGTGCGTTGGCGCACCCCACATGGAAAATGGGATCCAAAATTACCGTTGACAGTGCAACGCTGATGAACAAAGGGTTTGAAGTGATTGAGGCGGTTCATTTGTTTGGTGTACGCCCGGAGCAGATCGATGTTTTGGTCCATCGTGAGAGCATAATGCATTCGGCAATCGAATACACTGATAACAGTGTCATTGCGCAACTGTCCGTTCCGGATATGCGTTTGTGTGTGCAATATGCACTGACGCATCCAAACCGTGCCGAAGCGGTCATTCCTCCTTTGGATCTGACTGCTGTCGGGAAGATGACATTTGCCAAACCGGATACGGATACGTTTGTTTTATTGCGTGCGGCGTTGGATGCAATTCGCATCGGAGGTGCGGTTCCGGCAGTGTTGAATGCGGCAAATGAAGTTGCGGTGGAAGCTTTTTTGAAGAAGCAGTTGGATTTTGTCGGTATTTTTGACGTTGTTTTGCAAACGATGGAAGCTTTACCGGATGCAGGAAAAATTTATTCCATGGAAGACATTTTCGCTTTTGACGGTGCGGCAAGATCTCTTGCAAATGAATTTTTGGCAAAACGCGGTGCGGTTTGTTGATCTGAAGGAGGAGTTCCGAATTGAATATGTTATATATTCTGTTGGCACTTGTAATTTTCGGACTTTTGATTTTCATTCATGAGTTGGGACATTTTTTGGTGGCTCGTGCTTGTGGTGTTCGCATCTTGGAATTTGCAATCGGTATGGGACCGAAGTTGGTCTCCTGGAAGAGTAAAAAATCGGGAACCAAATATGCCATTCGTCTGTTTCCAATCGGCGGCTTTGTCAGTATGTTGGGGGAAAACGGGATGGAAGCGGTTCAAGGCGACAGTGATGGAGCGGAAGACGAATCCGATGATGACGACGAAACAAGTTTTATCAATGATGAAGAGCCGGAAAGCGTCGAAGCGTCGAAACGAGAGCGTGTCAACCTTTGGATGGACGAAGAAACGGCAAGTCATGCTTACTGCAATCAAAGCGTTTGGAAGCGGATTCTGATTTCGATAGCGGGACCGGCAATGAACATTGCACTGGGCTTTGTATTGATGTTGGTTATGGTATTGATGGCTGGACATCAAAATTTGGCAACCAATATCATTGGCGGTTTTTCCGTTGAATATGCGGGAGAAGAGGCACAAAGCGGATTTTTGCCGGGGGATGTTCTATATTCTTTGGATGGGAATCGGGTGTTTTCTTATGCTTCTTTGGAACAGACCGTGGAGGAAAATCCCGAAAAGGTCTTTGCTGTCACCGTGTTGCGGACAGATGCCGATTCCAATGTACAAAGTTATGTTGAATTTGAGTCCGAGATAGATGAATCGTTGCTCAAAGGATTCCGTAAACCGTTCAGTGAAGAAAACGGATTACAGATCAACGATACGATCATCAAAGTCAATTCGACTCGTGTGCATACTTACAATGAATTATATTATGAAATTACCAATCAAGGTTATCAAAGTCTGACCTTGACAATTGTACGCGACGGGGAAGAAATGGTTTTGGAAAATGTGACTTTTCTGACGCAACAGGAGAGTGGTGTTTGGTTCGGTTATGTGGATATTATCCCGTATCGGGAGCAGAATTTTGATTTTCAAACCGTGATGAAGCATACATGGTTCCGTTCTCTCTCAACGGTCAAAATGGTCTTTGATTCTTTGATCGGTATGATACGGGGGCGGTTTGGAATGGATGCGGTGTCCGGACCGGTCGGAATTACCAAAACAATCGGTGAGGTGGCGCAGATCGGCTTTACCAGTTTGCTGAATTTGGTTGTCATCATTTCCATCAATTTGGGAGTGATGAATCTGTTGCCGTTTCCCGCATTGGACGGTGGGCATATTTTGATCTATTTGATTGAAGCCGTTCGAGGCAAACCGATGAAAAAAGAAGTCGAGGCGATGATCAATTTTGTCGGATTGGTTATTTTGTTGGCTTTGGCAGTGATTATTGGATTGAAGGATGTACTTTCATGGCTATGAGATATAACGAGATCAGAAGAAAAACAAGAACGATTCGTGTGGGTACACGGTCAATCGGCGGTCAGCAGGCTATCGCGATTCAGTCTATGACCAATACCGATACTTTAGATGTTGAACGAACGGTTGAACAGGTTCGTCGGTTGGAACTTGCCGGATGTGACGTAGTACGGGTATCTGTTCCAACGGAAGAAGCCGCATATACGATTTGGAAGATTAAAGAAGCTGGTGTTCGGATTCCGATTGTTGCCGATATTCATTTTGATTACCGCATTGCTTTACGTTGTGCCGAACTGGGATTTGATAAAATTCGCATCAATCCCGGGAATATCGGAGATGACGATCGGGTTCGTGCGGTTTGTGCGGCATGCAGAGAAAGAAAAATTCCCATTCGCATCGGTGTCAACAGCGGATCGTTGGAAAAACATATTTTGGAAAAATACGGTGCGCCTACGCCGGAGGCACTCTGTGAGAGTGCATTATATCATATTGCTTTGTTGGAGAAATTTGATTTTTATGATACCTTGGTTTCCATCAAAGCATCTACCGTGTCGGATATGATTGCCGCCAACCGTTTACTGGCTTCCAAATGTGATTATCCTTTGCATTTGGGCGTGACCGAAGCGGGCGGAGGAAGTCGCGGATTACTGAAAAGTGCCGTCGGAATCGGTTCTTTGCTATGCGACGGGATCGGGGATACGATCCGAGTGTCTTTGACCGATGATCCGATTGAAGAAGTCGATGCGGCAAAGCAAATCTTGCGTGCCGTCGGAATTGAAGGACAGTGCGGGATGGATATTGTCAGTTGTCCGACTTGTTCCCGCACCAAGATCGAGTTGATTCCCCTGGTCAAATCGTTTGAAGCTGCCGTTAAGAAAGCGGGATTAGAGGATGTTCCCGTGAAAGTTGCTTTGATGGGATGCGTTGTAAACGGTCCGGGAGAAGCACGCGAAGCAGATGTTGGAATTGCCGGCGGAAAAGGAGAAGCCATGCTGTTTCGTCACGGTGAAATTATGGAAAAAATTCCGGAAGACGAAATTATCGAGCGATTGTTACGGGAAATTCGCATTTTGAAGGAACAAAAACAATTATGAGTAAAAATTTACTGGAGATTTTCAATCGCTATCATCCGGACGCGGAGACCGCCGAGTTGTTACTCTCGGCGGATGCCGCCGGGATCACTTTGCGCGCCGATAAACCGCAAAGAGTGATCGAAGTGACGACACCGTTTCCGCGTGTCATTCCGAAACGGACGTTGTATCGAATCGAAGAAGAAATTCGCACGGTCTATGAGTTGAATGCCGTGCGAATCTGTCCGCGCTATGACGCGGCACTTTTTGACGTTGCGCAGATTCCCGATTTGTTGATGGAGACCAATCGGCGTGGAATCGTTGCCAACGGCTTTTTTAATCATTGTGAATATCATTTTGCAAACGGAGAATTGCTTGTGGAGATTCCGTTTTCCGACGGCGGTGTGGATTTGATTTATGATGCGCAAACGCCGCGGTTGATGGAACGAATCATAAAAGAAGAGTTTTCGCTGACCGTTTCGGTCAAAATTGAAAGAATGAGAGATTTCGATTCGTCTGCCTTACAGAATCCGGTACGTGCTCGGTTGGAAGAAATGAGCCGTGCCGCGGCAAAAGCCGAAGTGCAATACCAAGCCGCACAGGAAACTCCCGCGTATGCGCGCGAAGAGGTTTCCGGTGAAGAAGAAAAAGAGCAGTTGCCTCGCGCCGCGTCCATCTATGACGGAGAGTGTGTCTGTGAGATCGAAAACGGGATCTGTAAGATTGGTTTTGCGACCTATGATATTGCAGAACCGGAATTCGTTTTCGGTGATGAATTTGAGATTTGTCCCACTCCCATTTCCAAATTGGACAAGCCGCAACGGAATGTTGTCATTGTCGGAGAAGTATTTGGATTGACCAAAGAAGAAAGCCGCGGCGGTGAAAAATTTGATGTCAGTTTTGACATTTTTGACGGAAATGCTTCAATCGAACATCGTAGTTTTGGAATGGAGCCGGAGGATGCCGACCGTATTTGCGGCTTGATCGGAAACGGCACGGTGGTAGCCATGCGCGGGTATGTCAAAAAGGTAACACGCAAGGGAAAAGTGGATACGGATTTCACTTTTTACTACACGGATATTGCAAAAATTTCAAAGCTCAAACGGAAGGATACCGCTGAAAAAAAGCGTGTTGAGTTGCACTTGCATACAACCATGTCCACAATGGATGCTCTGATTGCACCGGATGTTGCGGTGAAGACTGCTTTGAAATGGGGAATGCCGGCTGTTGCCATTACCGACCACGGGAATGTGCAGGGCTTTCCGGATGCTATGTTGGCTTTGGAAAAAGCGGCACCGGAAGGCGGTTTTAAGGTTTTGTACGGAATCGAAGCGTATTTTGTCAATAATACCGCCAGTGCCATTACGGGGCAATATGATCCGAATTTTCGCGCTGAATGTGTGGTTTTTGATATTGAAACCACGGGACTTTCGGTTCAAAATTGTAAAATCACGGAAATCGGTGCTGTCAAGATTCGGGACGGAAAAGTATTGGAGCGATTTAATACGTTTGTTGATCCGGAATGCTCGATTCCGCCGGAGATTGTCAAGTTGACCGGGATTACCGATGAAATGGTCGTCGGTGCACCGAAATATCCGGAGGCTTTGCAGTCCTTTTTCGATTTTATCGGTCATACCGCCGATGGCAAAACTTTGCCGTTGCTGATTGCGCACAATGCCAATTTTGACATCGGGTTCATTCGCCATTTTGCCAAAGAAGCAGGACTTCCGTTTGAAAATCCCTATTTGGATACGGTTGCATTGTCACGGCACATCAACCCGGATTTGAAAAAACATACGCTGGATGCCATTGCCGAGGCATATCAGTTGGGTGACTTTAACCATCATCGTGCCTGCGACGATGCCGAAATGTTGGCAATGATTTATTTTCGCATGATCGAATTGATGGAAAAATCCGAATTGCGTGATCTGAAAGCGTTGCAAAAAGAAATGACCGAAAAAGCTGATCCGCTGAAGCTGAAACCCTACCATCAAATTATTTTGGTACAGAATCAAGTAGGCTTGAAGAACCTCTACAAGCTGATTTCCATGAGTTATTTGGATTATTACAAAAGATTTCCTCGAATTCCGAAAACGGCGTTGGAAAAACATCGGGAAGGGTTGATCATCGGTTCTGCCTGTGAGGCAGGGGAGCTGTTCCGTGCCATTTTGGAAAATCGACCGGAGTCCGAAATTGAGGAGATTGTCAATTTTTATGATTATTTGGAGATTCAACCCATTTGTAATAATCGCTTTTTGATTGCCGAAGGTTCGGTTGCCGATGATGAAGGGTTGCGCAATTTGAATCGACGAATTGTGGAATTGGGAGAAAAATATCATAAACCGGTTTGTGCAACCTGTGATGCACATTTTCTGAATAAAGAAGATGAATTATATCGAAAAATCCTGTTGGCAGGACAAAAGTTTAAGGACTTTGACAAAGATGTTGGAATCTATTTCCGAACAACCGATGAGATGTTGGAGGAATTTTCTTATCTCGGTGCCGAAAAAGCATACGAGGTAGTGGTGGAAAATACCAATTTCATTGCAGATCGCATTGAGCCTGTGCGTCCGATTCCAAAAGGAAACTACACACCGGAAATGGAAGGTGCCGAGCAGGAGTTGCAGGATATGTGTTGGGAAAGGGCAAAACGGATGTACGGTGATCCTCTTCCGGAATTGGTTTCCGCCCGCTTGGAAAAAGAATTGACTTCCATTATCAAAAACGGATTTGCTGTTTTGTATTTGATTGCCCAAAGATTGGTACATTACAGCGAAGAGCAGGGGTATCTTGTCGGATCGCGTGGTTCGGTCGGTTCTTCCTTTGTTGCCACGATGGCCGGAATTTCCGAGGTTAATCCGTTGCCGCCTCACTATTATTGTCCCAATCCTGCGTGCAAGCACAACGAGTTTTTTACAGACGGTTCGGTCGGATCCGGTTTTGATCTGCCGGATAAGATGTGTCCGAAGTGCGGAACTAAATACAAAGCCGACGGACACGATATTATGTTTGAGACTTTTCTTGGATTTTACGGCGATAAATCCCCTGATATTGATTTGAATTTTTCGGGAGATGTTCAGGGGCGCGTACATAAATATACCGAGGAATTGTTTGGTGAGGGACACGTTTTCCGTGCGGGAACTTTGGGGACGTTGGCTGATAAAACGGCATATGGTTATGTGGCGAAATATGTGGAGCAAAAGGGGATCAGTCTGCCTCGTGCCGAAATGAATCGCTTGGTCATGAACTGTGTCGGTGTCAAGAAAACGACCGGGCAGCATCCCGGCGGGATCATCGTTGTACCACAGAAATATGACGTTTATGATTTTACACCGGTTCAACATCCGGCAGATGATCCAAATTCCGATATTATTACCACGCACTTTGCGTTTTCCTATTTACACGATACAATTTTGAAGTTGGACGAGCTCGGACATGATATGCCAACAAAATATAAGTGGTTGGAGACTTTTACCAATACATCCGTGTTGGATGTTGCGATGAATGATCGTTCCGTTTACGAATTGTTTGAATCGACGGCACCTCTCGGAATCCGTCCGGAAGATATTGAAGGATGTACCATCGGTACTTACGGTCTGCCGGAACTGGGAACGCCTTTCATCCAACAAGTATTGCTGGATGCAAAACCGCGAAATTTTGCCGACTTGTTACAGATTTCCGGTTTGACGCATGGAACCAATGTGTGGTTGGGCAACGCACAAGACCTGATTAAGGAAGGAATTTGTGATATTTCACGTGTCATCGGAACCCGTGACGGTATCATGTTGGATATGATTCGTTACGGATTGGAAAATGCGATGGCTTTCAAGATTATGGAAGCAGTCCGAAAAGGAAAGGGATTGACACCGGAATGGGAAGAAGCAATGCGTTCGCACGGTGTACCGGAATGGTATATTCTTTCCTGTAAAAAAATCAAGTATCTTTTCCCAAAAGCGCATGCAGCAGCTTATGTCATGTCGGCGATCCGCTTGGCATGGTATAAAGTTCACAAACCGGTCGAGTTCTATTGCACCATGTTTACGGTTGCTCCGAACGGATTTGATGCGCAGATCGTTATGGGCGGTAAAAGTCATGTGGTGGCGGTGATGCGGGACATTCAAAAGCGCGGCAAAGAAGCGTCTCCCAAAGAACAGGCAAGTGTGACGGTTCTGCAACTCATCAATGAGGCGATGGCACGCGGCATTCGTTTTTTGCCCGTCGATTTGCAAAAGTCTCATTCCTATGCCTTTTTGCCGGAGGACGGTGCCATCCGTATGCCGTTTTCTTCTTTGCCGGGACTCGGTGAAAATGCGGCGCAAAATATTATCCGTGCGCGGGAAGAGGAACCGTTCTTTTCGGTGGAAGATCTGCAAATTCGAGCCAAGATCAGTAAAGCGATCATCGAAATGCTTCGTCATAACGGTGTGTTGGATCATATCAGCGAAACAGATCAATTGACAATCACTTTTTAAGCAACACGCAAGTGTGCTGGAAAAATGTTCGACGAACAGCAAAAAAGCCAAGGTCTTATGAACGACCTTGGCTTTTTTGCTGTTCCGGTTGTTGCAGGTCATTTGAGTGTGCCGAGCAGTCGGATTGCGTTGTCGCGACAAATGGTTTTGCCGTGTTCGCTGATGTAAAGCTTGAGAAACAGGGGATCTGCCATATGACCGTATTCGGCGATAAAGTCCAATTCTTTCGGCATGGTGAACGGAGAGTCTGTGGATATGTTCAATAATAGATACCAGTTGTTGCGGTGATCTCGGAAGGCACTTCCGATGCCTTTGTAATCGGTTCTGTCGAGCCGTTGGCAAACTTTCAACAAGTGATCGAGTTGCTCAAATCGGTAAGCATATTCACGGTGAAATCCGCCGGTCGTTTCGGATGGATGCCGTTGTAAGGCTTTCCCTTCAAAAGCATTTGCAATCGCTTCCTGTGCGCTTGCGTCTTTTGCGGCAGCGATGGAGCTGATGAACATTTCACAGCCTCCCTCCCGCGACGGGAAATATTGTACCGTGAGGTGATTGTCATCGGTCTCAAATCCGGTTTGTTTTTTGATTTCCTCCAAAAGCAGTCGAAAGGCACGGTGCATTTCGGCACTGTCCTCTCCAACGGTGTCGAGGTTCAGTTCAAAGTGGCGCATATCCTTCGGAGTCAGCATGATCTTCAATTTGCGGTCGCTGATGCGAATCAGTTCCATGCAAGGTCACTCCTTTCGGTAAGTTTGACGATTTGATGGTCGTCTCTTATCTATATTATAATCCGATCGAGCGAAAAAGGGAACCCCTAAATTTTTGGTAATTTGTTTCCCATGTGATTGACAACCTGTTCTTTTTATGCTAAAATATGTGTAGCCAGAATCATCTGAGCAATCATGTATATTTTGTGAGGTGTGTTTATGAAAAAAATATTATTGGATGCTGCAAAACCGTTTTATAAGGCAAATCTTCATTGTCATTCGACTTTTTCCGACGGTGCCAAAACTCCGGAGGAATTAAAGCAAATGTACATGGAGCATGGGTATTCCGTGATTGCTTATACCGATCATGATGTATTCATCGGTCACAATGAGTTGTCGGACGATCATTTTTTGGCACTCAATGGTTTTGAGATCGAGATCGACGAAGCGGGCAAACCGTGGGCGGAAGCAAAAACTTGTCACATCTGCTTAGTTGCTTTGGAACCGGACAATCTGAATATTGTTTGCTATCATCGTACCAAATATATCACCGGGAGCAATTCTGTCTATCGCCCCTTGATTCGGGTGGAGGAAACACAACCGGATTTTGAAAGAATCTATACGCCGGATTGTATCAATACCGTTTTTGCGGAGGGAAGAAAGCACGGATTTTTTGTGACGTATAACCACCCGGCATGGTCGATGGAGACCTTGGAACAATACGGTGCCTATCACGGAATGAATGCCATGGAAATCTGCAATTACGGATGTGTGGAATCCGGATATCCGGATTATAACGAAAAAGAATATGATGAGATGTTGCGTGGGGGCGAAAAAATCTTTTGTATTGCCACGGATGACAATCATAATCGCAGACAGGATTCCTTCGGCGGATTTACCATGATCAATGCGGATCGGTTGGAGTATCGCACAATTACATCGGCGTTGGAAGCGGGAACTTTTTATGCGTCGCAAGGACCGGAGATCTATGAGCTTTGGTATGAAGACGGAAAAATCGGAATCAAATGTTCGGATGCGGTATCCGTTGCGTTGAATACGGGAGTCAGAAGGACGGGAATTGCGTATGCAACGGAGAAGAACGCATTGAACGAGGCAGTCTTTGATGTAAAGGATACGGATGGTTATGTTCGTTTGACCGTTACGGACGCGTCCGGAAAGCATGCCAATACCAATGCATATTTTTTGGAAGATTTGATGAAATAAGCAAAAGGCGATCGATGCGCCGATACCATCGGAAAGATGTCGAGGAGACAGATTATTATGATACCATTGACGACTGTTGCCATGATGCGCGCTGCCGATGCGGCAACCATTGCGGGCGGTATTCCCGGACGGGAACTGATGCGGCGAGCGGCGCGTGGCATTTTTGAAAATTACCCATGGAAGGGGAAAACAGCCATTGTATGCGGAAGCGGAAACAATGCGGGGGATGGATATGCGTTGGCACTTTGCTTGCGGTTTGCCGGAATTGCTTGTGATCTGATTTTGTTGGAAGATCGTTTTTCGGAAGACGGGGCATATTATTATGCTCAATGTACAGAGCATGGAATTCGCAGCATTTCGTATCATACGCCGTTTGATTTTTCGGAATATGAGGAGATCGTGGATTGTATTTTCGGAACCGGTTTTTCCGGAACGGTACAAAGAATTGCCGCCGAAGCCATCCGTGACATCAATCGAAGCGGAAAACATGTGATCTCTGCCGACATAAACAGTGGATTGAACGGTGATAACGGATTGGGAACGCTTTGTGTTCGTTCCGATCTGACCGTTGCGATCGGTTGCTGTAAGACGGGACACTTTTTGAACGGGGCAAAGGATGCCATTGGATCGGTACATGCGGTGGATATCGGAATTTCGGTTCCGGACAGCAATATTTATTTGATGACCGGTCAAGATTTTCGCGGAATTTTTCCAAAGCGCGCACAGCTGTCCCACAAAGGCGATTACGGTTATGTGACCGTTTTGGGGGGCAGTGCGGAATATTCCGGCGCGGTCAAGCTTGCCAATCTGAGTGCGTCGGCACTTCGAGCGGGATGCGGTGTGGCACAGTTGGCTGTTCCGCAATCAATCGCAAATGCGGTTGCACCGTATTTGCTGGAAAGTACGCTTTTGCCGATTCCATCCGATGAAAGCGGACATATGTGCTATTGTCCGGACTGTTTGGATGCGATTTTGGCACACCGAGCCGCGCTTGCGGTCGGAATGGGATGGGGACACGGTGCAGAACATGCAAAAATTTTATCCCATATTCTGAAAAACGGTTCGCTTCAAGTGGTGATCGATGCCGACGGTTTGAACACCCTGTCCGAAATGGGAACGGAGATCCTTTCGCAAACCAACTGCCGTGTCGTTTTGACGCCGCATTTGAAAGAATTTGAACGTCTTTCCGGTGTTCCGATGTCCGAGATCCTTTCGGATCCCATTCAACATGCGAAGGCATTTGCAAAGCAACACGGGATTTGTTTGTTATTAAAGGGGAGTTGCACAGTCGTGACGGATGGAGAGCTTGTGTATTTGGTCAATTGCGGTTGTGCGGGAATGGCGACTGCCGGAAGCGGCGATGTTTTGTCCGGAATTTTGGTGGGACTGTTAGGTTATTTGCCACTTTCACCGTTGACTGTTGCGTGCGGTGCCTATTTGGCAGGACGTGCGGGAGAATTGGCAGAGAAGGATTTGAATCCGGTCAGTATGCTTGCTTCGGATACGGTGTCGCACATTACACAGGCAGTCGGAGAACTTCTGTAAAGTGTTTTTGGATTGTCCAATATTTCAAAAATGTATATTATGACAGAAAAGTGAAAAAATATTTTGCAAATTTGTCATTTTTGCATTGACAAACGCATTTGAATATGGTAGAATATGGGCAAGCAAGAAAAATCTTGCCGGAATCCCCACAGGTTTGGGGAAATACAGATGAATATAAAAGGAACAATTCAGTCATGGAAAAAAGAACTTGTAAGAGAGCGTGCAAGACCGAAGAGATTACGGTCTGTGCGAATGCTGCAGTGAAGAATGTTCTTCAATCCGCAAAGGCATTATATTTTGATAATGCAGATGGCATTTCCTTCCGTTTGACATTTGAGGGAATCAACGGATGGAGATTATTGACCTCCAAGGACGGTCAATGTTTTGATGAGAAAGGTGCATCTCAGGCTCTTGCATATTTTATGGGTGAGGAGATCAAGGATTGCGCGCAAAAAATCACCGTAGAGGCAGATAAAAATGCCGTGATCGCGACCGCAAAGAACGGAACGAGTGCGATCCTTTCTTTCGGAAAGACGTTCTCTTTGAAGTTTTGCTCTGCCGATGGCAAGACAATTACCGAGTTGACGTCTGTCGGTTATGATGAAGCCGGCGAACTGTTAATGAAGGGAACTCTGATTGAGAATGAAGCAATTTACGGCGGTGGTGAACGCTTGGATGTTGATAACAAGCGCGGAACCGCATTTGACCTTTATACATGTGACGGTTGGAACAACTCTTCTACCACATATGTTGTTCTTCCCGTATTTTTGACGACGCGCGGCGGTGGTATGTTTATTAACCGTAACGAAGCGGCATATGTCGATTTCGGTAAAGAAGCGAGCGATACGTGGGTATATACACTCCGCAACGGTGATATGGATTGCTATTTCTATCCGACGGGAAGTATGGCAGACGTATTGCGCGGCTACACCGAATTGAGCGGTCATGCTTACATGCCGACTCCTTGGATGCAGGGCATGCACATTTGTCGTTACGGTCCCGATTATTCTTGCTTTGATAAGGATATGAGTTATGAGACCTTTGAGCAGATTGCCGATTGGAATAAGACCTTTGTTGAAGTTGATGGCAAGTACGTACCTTATACCGAGTTGGATGCCGATGCAAAAGCGGCGGCAAGACGTTTCTATCTCTTGAATGAGACCAACGGCAACTATGATTTGGCATATGTGAAAAATGATGCCGGAAAATATTTCAAGCGCGGTCCGAAGGGCAACCCCGGCGGAGAGAGTTGCAAAACGATCATGACAAATTTGATCAATGCCGATATGAAACCGGATGCTGCAAGTATGGAAGCACGCGGTTGGTCTGCTTGCTTCAGAAATACTGATGATGCTCGTGCCAACAAGGAAGATTTGAAGAAGTCCGTTGCGTGGTTGCATGCACATGGCATCAAAGCGATGGTCTACATTCGTGTGGGCGGCGTGGATGCCGGCGACATCGGCTTTAAGGATGAATATAAAGTTCATGCCGATGTGGAGATCACCAATCCGGACGGTACGGTTACGGTACGGGAAAACACCGTTGCCATTCCGTGGATTTTGGGAACAGGCGATAACCCCGACTGCGGGCGTACCCGCGACGGAAGCATTCGTACCGGTGACTATTTGGATATTACCAATGATGAAGCGGTGGAATGGTATTTTGACAAGATTTGGGGTGAAATGATCGACATCGGTATTGACGGTGTGAAAATCGACTTCTGTGAGTGTATGCCGGACGGTGAAAAACAGGTTGGAATCACCAAGACGCATTATAAATGGAAGAATCCGGACAGAATCGTAACCGGAACGGAGCACCATGCTTATGCTCCTTACTTCATTTCCGCATTCTATAAGAGAATGGTAGAGTTGAAAGCTGCCAAAGGCTTGAAAGATGGCTTTATGGTATTCACTCGCGGTGGCGGTATCGGTTCTCAACGGAACCCCTATATGTGGTCTGGTGACCAGGCACGCGATTTTGCAAAGTTGGATGACCAACTTTTGGCGACGGTTAACTGCGGACTTTCCGGTTTGCCGTATATGTCTTTCGATATGGCAGGATACTCCTATTGCGGAAACAACTATTTTACGATCGGTTTGGAAAAAGAATCCGAAATTTTTGCACGCGCCGTGGAATTTACCGCGTTCTTAACGCAAATGCAAACGCACGGTGACGTTCGTCACGCATATGAAATGACGGAAAAAACACAGGCGATTTACCGCAACTTTACACGGTTGCACACGGAATTGATTCCGTACATGCAGAAGTATTCCAAGATTGCATGTGAGACCGGTATGCCTCCTGTACGTCACTTGGTTCTCAAATATATGGAGGATATTCACGTACACGATCGTATCGATGAGTTTATGTTGGGTGACGGTTTGCTGGTTGCACCGATTTTGAGTGCCGATACTTTCGAAAGAGATGTTTACCTGCCGGCGGGTAGCTGGACGGATTTGCTCACGGGCAAGGTACTGAAAGGTGGTCAAACGGTCAAAGCAAAAGCAAATCTCGGACAGATCCCCGTGTATTTGAACAACGATTCCGCTGATATTGCAGAATTGCTTCCCATCTTTGAAGGACAAAACTGGAACGAAATCAAGAACTTTTAATGGATCAAAGGGAGTCTCAAATGAGGCTCCCTTTTTTGACTTTCAGACACGCTTTTGTTATAAGCTTGCAAATTTTTTGAACGGTTTTTGCCGAAACCTCTTTACAATCGGAGGTTTTTGTGATAGAATGTATTATTATATTATTATACTGTACGGTTTCGGATGTTTGGAACAGGAGGGAAGAGCTGCGTGACGTTGAACGAGTTATACTATAAAAAAGTGATTTCCTCTATCGGATGGACATTGGTGATTTGGTGGGGATTGATACAAGGGTTTGGTGTCTTGCTGGTTTTGTTGCAGTTTCTATTGTCTGTTTTCTCTCCTTCCGAAGTTGTTTCCAATGTTGTATATCAGCTGATTTATGCGGCAGGGTATTTGACTGTTTTTCTGTTGCCGGTCTGTTTTTTACGCTTGTTTCTGAAAGGAAACGGTTGTCCTCCGCAACCCATGCGACTTTCTCCAAGTCCGTCACCGTGGTTGCCGCTGTTTGTTTTTGCCGGTTTGGTAAGTTGCTTGTCGGCAACTCAACTCAATGCGGCGTTGGTTTCCGTGCTTGATTTTTCTTCTTTTCTGTCGGAAAATCTTTTGGATGGAACGGAAAACATGGAACCTTATGAAATTGTTCTTCATTGGATTGTGATTTCGATTATTCCCGGATTTTGTGAAGAATTTTTGTTTCGCGGTGCCATATTGGAGAATTGTTTACCGTTCGGTCGTTCCAAAGCTGTTTTTATCAGTGCTTTTCTTTTTTCCATGATGCATCAAAATCCGGAACAATTATTTTATACGTTTGTGGCGGGTATCGTTCTGGGATTGCTCTACGAATGGACGGGTAGCATTTGGTGCGGTATCGTTGTTCATCTGTTGAATAATTTTGTTTCACTATTGGAAACCGTTTTTTACAATGGTGCCGGAAACAGTGCAGAGAGGTCAATGATGTTGTTTCTGTTGGAAGGAACCATCTATTTCCTTGGTATTCTATCGGTCTGCATCTTGATTTTTCGCTTCCTTCCACAAAAAGCAAAATGGCAGGATGGCTTTTTCGGAAGAGAATTGCCGGCGACGGATTCTTATGCGCAGTACCCGGTGGACGAAGCAGGTAGCATTCGATTGTTTTGTACACCTTCCATGCTCTTGTTTTTGGGATTGTGTGTGTTGCAAACGGTCGCTTTGATTTTAATGACAGTGGGGATGTGATAGAATGGAACAGCAATGGAAAACCGATGAAGATTGGATGCGGTTGGCACTGGAACAGGCACGATTGGCAGCCGCAAACGGAGAAGTTCCCGTAGGAGCTTTGGTCGTGCAGGACGGTCGGCTACTGTCAATAGCACACAATTGTTGTGAAGCGCGGAAAGATGCAACAGCACATGCCGAATGTCTGGCAATTTCCGAGGCATCCAAGCAAAAAGGAAGTTGGCGGCTTTCCGATTGTACTCTGTATGTTACCTTGGAGCCGTGTCCCATGTGTGCCGGTGCGGCAATCAATTCCCGTATTTCAAAAATTATATACGGTGCGAAAAATCCGCGTGCCGGCTCCTGCGGAACCTTGATCCGTCTGCAGGATTATCCGTTAGAATCCTCACCGGATTGTCGCGGCGGAATTTTGCAAGAGGAATGCCTTGCGGTATTACAAACGTTTTTTGAACAAAAAAGGCACCATGCCGGGAAAGAGGCAGACTGACGCTTTCCGGCTGTTTGATTTGATTATTTTTATGAAAGGTTGGTATTTCCAATGTCCCGTGTTACGATTCCGAAAGATTATCATCCGTTTTTGAACTTTCGTCAAACCGAATTCGCCATTAAAAAAGTGAAAGACTTTTTTGAACGCGATCTTGCGGCACAACTCAATTTGTTGCGTGTTTCGGCACCGCTGTTTGTTTCTCCGGAGAGCGGCTTGAATGATAATCTGAACGGAGTGGAACGAACGGTCGGATTTGATCTTCTCGGCGGACAGGCGTTGGAAATCGTGCAGTCGTTGGCAAAATGGAAGCGTTATGCACTTAAAATGTACGATTTTCAACCGGGGGAAGGTCTTTATACCGATATGAATGCGATTCGTCGGGATGAGGAGACCGATAATATTCATTCCGTTTACGTGGATCAATGGGACTGGGAAAAGATCATTACACGCGAGCAAAGATGTGAAGCGACTTTGCGTGATGCGGTAGAATGTATCTATCGTGCCTTACATCATACGGAAAATTATATTGTCAATGAATATGCTTTTATCGGGAAGTTGTTACCGGAACGTATCACATTTATCACGACGCAGGAATTGGAAGATCGGTATCCGAACAAAACACCGAAAGAGCGGGAATATCTGGCATCAAAAGAGTATGGTGCGATTTTTTTGATGCAAATCGGCGGCAATTTGAAGAGCGGGGCACCGCATGACGGACGCGCTCCGGATTATGATGATTGGTCGTTAAACGGTGATATTATCGTATATTATCCGATCTTGGATATTGCATTGGAGTTGTCTTCTATGGGGATCCGCGTGGATGCCGAGACGTTGCATTGTCAATTGGAGGCGCGCGGCTGTACCGATCGAGAGCAACTGGCGTTTCATCAATCGCTTTTGAAGGGAGAATTGCCTTATACCATCGGCGGAGGGATCGGACAGTCTCGTTTGTGTATGTTCTTTTTGAGAAAAGCACACATTGGGGAAGTGCAATCTTCCTATTGGTCGCCGGAGGAGCTTGCGCTCTGTCACAAAAACGGCGTATATTTGCTTTGAAGGATACTTGTTTTGATCAAATAAAGGAGCTGAATTTGAAAAGTTTATTTCGTTTGTGTATGATAGGGCTGTTGTCCGTTGCCCTGTTGATCTTACCGGTTTCCTGCAGTCCCTCCGGAAGCGATGTCAGCGTTCGCGATTTAACATGGGCTGTCGGTGCGCCTTTGCCGCGGGCAGAGGATTTTGTTTCGGGTTTGCAGGACGGATATTCGGTACGGTATGCCGAGGAGTATTCCTTTGATTCTTTCCGAACCTATTCCTTGCAATTGATTTTGACCGCCCCGAACGGATGGGAAAGCAAATACAATGTGACTTTGACCTTGGTGCAAGATACAGAACCGCCGACAATTGCCGGCTTGCGTGATTTGACTGCATATGTGGGCGGGGAAGGTGTTTCCTATCTTTCCGGTGTGATCACATCGGATAACTGTGACGGAAAGGTGACGTTGCAGGTGGATTCTTCTGCTGTGGATTTGAAGCGGGAAGGGGTATATCCGGTTGTCTATACCGCAACGGATGCTGCCGGAAATGTCGCTGTGGTTCGTATGACTGTTACGGTTTTGACACAGCAAATTACAAAAGAGATGTTGTATTCCGTTTTGGATGATGTGATCGATGATGTCATTGACGACGGAATGACGAAAAAGCAAAAATTGCGTGCAATCTATGATTATGTGTATGACCATGTATCCTATACGTCCATTGCCGACAAGAGCAGTTGGGTGAGTGCCGCATATGAAGGATTGACGACGGGAAGTGGAGATTGTTATACTTATTTTGCGTTGTCAAAGGCGTTTTTTGAGCGGTTGGGAATCGAAAATATGGATATGGAGCGGATGCAGAGTGCCGTTCTTTTGACAGGGGAACGACATTTTTGGAATTTGGTGAATCTCGGAACAACAGAGTCTCCGCAATGGTATCATTTTGACGCTTGTCATTTGAGCGGTTTATCCAAACCATGGGGATTTTTAATGACCGATGCGCAACTTCAGAATTATGCAAATGTGCGGGAAGGCTCCGGTACGGCTTCCGAACATTTTTATGATTATGATACTTCGGCATATCCGGAGATTGCGTGGAAAACAATCACTTCTGTAGACTGAATGAAGGAGAATGGGATGCAAACCAATATTTTGGAATACTTGGAAGCAACGGCACCGCGCTGTTTGAATAAGGTCGCATATTCGGACGGAACGTACGATATGTGTTTTTCGGAGCTGCTATCTTCTTCTCGCTCCATAGGCAGTGCGTTGTTACATGCCGGATATACAAAAGAGCCGATTGCGATTCTGATGAAAAAACACCCGAAAGAAGTGGCGGCGTTTTTCGGTACGGTTTATGCCGGCGGGTACTATGTGCCTTTGGATCCGGAGATGCCGACGGAGCGAATGAATTTGATTTTGCACAATGTCAGACCACGGTGTATTATTGCCGACCAAAAGTGTGCCGCATTGGCAGAGAACCTTGAATTTTCCGGTACGATCTTGCTGTATGACGAGCTTGTGCGGGAAGCCGCGGATGATGTTGCGTTGCGTTTTGTTCGTCTGCAACAGATCGACACCGATCCGCTTTACATCGTGTTTACATCCGGTTCCACCGGAGTTCCGAAAGGCGTGGTTGCCTGCCATCGTTCGGTTATTGACTATGTGGAGGCTCTTTGTGAGACGCTTGGCTTTTCGGAGGAGACCGTATTTGCCAATCAGACACCGCTCTTTTTTGACGCGCCGCTCAAAGAGTTGATGCCCGTCATTAAGTTTGGTGCAACTGCTTACTTGGTTCCAAAAAAATATTTTTCTTTTCCGATGGCACTGTGTGACTTCCTCAATGCGCATCGTGTCAATACCGTTTGTTGGGTGGTTTCCGCATTGACTATGATTTCTTCCATGGGCGTTTTGGAAAAGAATCCGCCGCGCTACCTGCATACTGTTGCTTTTGGCAGTGAAGTGTTTCCTCGTCGGCAGTACGAGTTATGGAGATCTGCATTACCGAATGCTAAATTTTTTAATTTGTACGGTCCGACCGAAGCGACCGGTATGTCCTGCTATTGGTATGCCGACCGTGTGTTGGATGCCGAGGAGCCGATTCCGATCGGAAGACCGTTCCGCAATACGGGATTGATGCTGTTGAAGGAAAACGGAGAAGCCGCATCGAACGGAGAAACGGGAGAGATCTGTTTGCGCGGAACTTGCGTAACGTTGGGGTATTACAACAATCCGGAGAAAACATCCGAGGCATTTGTGCAAAATCCGTTGCAAAACGCATATCCGGAAGTCATATATCGAACCGGTGATTTGGGCTATATCAACCCACACAGCGAGCTGGTTTTTGTCGGACGTAGGGACGCGCAGATTAAGCATATGGGACATCGGATCGAGTTGGGCGAGATTGAAGCGATTGCCTCCAAGTGTGAGGGGGTGTCGCGTGCGTGTGCCGTTTACGATCGGGAGGTGCGACAGATTCGATTGTTCTTTACCGGGACGATGACCGCCGATGATTTGGTTGCGTTTTTGAAAAAGTATTTACCGCAGTATATGTTGCCGACCGATTGCAGACATTTGGACGCCATGCCGTTGACACCAAACGGAAAACTGGATCGCCGTGCATTGGCAACGGAATTTTCAAAAGAATCTTTTTGAATAAAATCGCGACTTCAAACCATTTTGCATTGACAATTCGTGATTTTTATGTTATAATTAAAAACAATAACGTTGCGGCGTTTCCGCAGAGACAAAGAGGTTGAATATGAAAAGAGAATTCATCAAAAGTATTTATCAGGATCAAAACGCATTCGACGGCAAAGAAGTGACCGTATGCGGTTGGGCAAGAAGCATTCGTGACAGTAAGGCGTTCGGCTTTATTGATCTGTATGACGGAAGCTGTTTTAAGACCTTGCAGGTGGTTTTTGAACGAGATAAAATTGCGAATTATGATGAGATTGCCAAATTGAATGTCGGCTCATCCGTTGTGGTACATGGCAGAGTGGAATTGACACCGGAGATGAAACAACCTTTTGAGTTAAAGGCATCGAAGATTGAGGTGGAGGGAACATCGACGCCGGATTATCCGTTGCAAAAAAAGAGACATACGGTTGAGTATTTGCGTGAACAGGCATATCTGCGTCCGCGTACCAATCTTTTTTCGGCTGTTTTTCGCGTGCGGAGCGAGGTTGCATATGCGATCCATTCTTTTTTCCATGACCGCGGTTTTGTTTATGTGCATACACCGCTGATTACAGGATCCGATTGTGAGGGCGCGGGGGAAATGTTCCGCGTAACGACTATGGATTTGGAAAATCCTCCAAGACGAGAGGACGGAAGCATTGACTGGTCGCAAGACTTTTTCGGCAAAAGTACCAATTTGACTGTCTCCGGTCAATTGGAGGGAGAAACGTATGCCATGGCGTTTGGAAATATCTATACGTTCGGTCCGACCTTCCGCGCCGAAAATTCCAATACGGCACGTCATGCCGCAGAATTTTGGATGATCGAGCCGGAGATCGCATTTGCCGATTTGAATGACAACATGCAACTGGCTTGGGATATGATCCAGTATATCATCCGCCATGTTCTCAAGGCATGTGCACAGGAGTTGGAATTCTTTAACAGCTTTGTGGACAAAACTCTGTTGGAACGTCTCCATGCACTGGCGAACAGCGATTATCAAAAAGTCACGTACACCGATGCCGTCGAGTTGTTAAAACAGAGCGGTGCCGAGTTCAAATATCCAGTAGAATGGGGTTGCGATTTGCAAACCGAACATGAAAGATACTTGACCGAACAGATTTTTGGAAAACCGGTGTTCGTCATTGATTATCCGAAGGAGATCAAGTCTTTCTATATGCGTATGAATGATGACGGAAAGACGGTTGCGGCGATGGATCTGCTGGTGCCGGGCGTCGGAGAGATCATCGGAGGAAGCCAAAGAGAAGAGCGTTTGGATGTTCTTCTTGCCCGCATGGAAGAGTGTCACCTCAAAGAGGAAGATTATTGGTGGTATGTCAATCTTCGGAAATACGGTGGAACCAAACATGCCGGTTACGGATTGGGCTTTGAACGTATCATCATGTATTTGACCGGTGTTTCCAACATTCGCGACGTGATTCCGTATCCCCGCACGGTTGGAAACGCTGAATATTAAAACAAATCAAACGAATGTGTTGAATAGCGGAGGTTTTGGTTGATATGAAACGACTTTTGGCATTGGTATTGTGTCTTTCTTTCTTTCTTTGACTGCTTGCAGTGTACAGGGAACGCCCGGGCGTGACGGCTTAAACGGATTGAATGGTCGGGACGGTGCAGACGGACTGGATGGTAAAGACGGTGCAGATGGTAAAGACGGAGTAGACGGTAAAGATGGCGTAGACGGCAAAGACGGAGTAGACGGCAAAGATGGTGTGGACGGTAAAGACGGTATAGACGGTAAAGACGGAGTAGACGGTAAAGATGGCGTAGACGGCAAAGACGGAGTAGACGGCAAAGATGGTGTGGACGGTAAAGACGGT
>CAZUYA010000001.1:72299-121690 GCA_964624685.1 uncultured Ruminococcus sp.
CGTAGACGGCAAAGACGGAGTAGACGGCAAAGATGGTGTGGACGGTAAAGACGGTGTAGACGGTAAAGACGGTGTAGACGGTAAAGATGGATTGAACGGAACCTCCAATGACCTGAAGGGCAATGGATTTGCGGAAAATCCGGCACTGGTCACATTTGTAACGGATGATGCAAGAGTGCAGGATTATACGATCTTTAAGGATATTTTTGCCAAATACGGCGTTCCTTGTACGACTGCGGTTGTGACACACAATACCGGGGATGCCGATAACGGAAATAATCCGTTGCGTTGTACCATTGCGCAGTTGAAGGAATTGCAGGATGTGTACGGATGGGAAATCTGCAGTCATACCTGTCATCATGTCAATTTGACGGCATTGACCGATGAAGAATTGGATGCAGAGCTTTCCGAGAGCCGCAAATGGTTGATGGATAACGGTTTTAACGGTTACGATTATTTAATGTATCCGTATGGTCGTTATGACGAGCGTGTAAAATCGGCTGCCGCAAAATATTACAGCATGTGCCGCACTACCAATTCCGGTTTGGGACAATATCCTGTTTCTTCGTGGGAATTGAAAGGACAATATATCAACAACAGTACGACGGTTTCTTCCAAGACCGGATTTGCAATCAATACGGCAGAGCATTATAAGGCATTGATTGATGATGCCATCGAAAACAGTCGGTGGTTGATTCTGTGGTGCCATTCTTGGGAGATCGATCAATGGGATATGGAAGACGTATTGGATGAAGTGGTTGCATATGCCGCCGAAAAGGTGCGTGTAGTCACTTTCAAGCAGGCTGATGAGTTGATCGGAAATCTGGTCGATCAAACGAGCTATTCCAATCAATATGACGACCAGTTTGTGATTCAAAACAACGGCGTTGTGAAGAGCAATATTGCCAAGACCAAGTTGGTTGCGCCCAATACCTTCAGCTATACCAGTGCACCGTCGGAATTTGACTATAATTATGCGACTGTTTGCGTAATCAGTGGGGAAAATGCGGCAAGCTTTCCGTATGGAAATGGCGGGATTTTAATTACCTATGCATTCAGTCCGTCAGAATCGGAAGATACCAATCTGCTGTATTATTATCAAACATTTGCCCCATACGGGAAGGATGAGTTGTTGTATCGCGGTGCCAAAGGGCGAGCCAATTGGGCAAGTGCCTTTAAGCGAACGACCATCATCAGTGTTTCCACAAATACAAGATTGGCTTCCGATTTCTATAAAACAAAAGGCGAAACGGTATTTGATACGGATTTGATGATGTTGGTGATATGGAACGGACAAGAATGGATCGATGCCCTCGGCAATCCGGTGGATGTTGCCGGTCTATGTGGTTGATTGCGAGTAGTCGGTGATAACCGAGGTTGAAAGAACGGAATAATAATAACACCTCGCTTTTGCAAGGTGTTTGAATAAAAATCGCCCGCTCATTTGCGGGTATGGAATCGGAAAGGAATCGGACAATGAATGAAAAATTTTACATGACAACAGCGATCGCTTATGCTTCGCGAAAACCGCATTTCGGAAACACCTATGAGGTGATCATGTCCGACGCGGTCGCGCGTTATCAGAGAATGTGCGGTAAGGACGTGTTCTTTTGCACGGGCACCGATGAGCACGGGCAGAAGATCGAATTGCTCGCCAATGAGCAGGGCATTACGCCAAAAGCATATGTGGATGGTGTTGCCGGTGAGATTCGGAACGTTTGGGATCGCATGAACGCGAGTTATGATTATTTTATCCGTACCACCGATGAAAATCATGAAAAAACGGTACAAAAGATATTCAAACGTTTTTACGGGCAAGGGGATATTTACAAAAGCAAATATGAGGGCTGGTATTGTACGCCGTGTGAATCCTTCTTTACCGCAACGCAAGCGGCTGACGGAAAATGCCCGGATTGCGGTCGTGAATTGACTAAGGCAGAGGAAGAAGCTTATTTTTTCCGGATGAGCAAATATGCCGATCGTTTGATGCGTTATATTGACGAACATCCGGATTTTATTCAACCGGAATTGCGAAAGAAAGAAATGGTCAATAATTTTCTCAAGGTCGGTTTGCAAGATCTGTGCGTTTCCAGAACTTCTTTCAAATGGGGAATTCCCGTTGATTTTGACGATCAACATGTGATCTATGTTTGGCTGGATGCGCTGACGAATTATATTACTGCGTTGGGATACGATGCCGACAAAACTTACGAAGAGCAATCCGAACACTTCAAAAAATATTGGCCTGCCGATGTACACATCATCGGGAAGGATATTTTACGTTTCCATACCATCTACTGGCCGATCTTTTTAATGGCATTGGATCTTCCGTTGCCGAAAAAAGTTTTCGGGCATCCATGGTTCAATTTCGGCATGGATAAAATGTCAAAATCACGCGGCAATGTCATCTATGCAGATCAACTTGCCGAACATTTTACGGTCGACGGGGTTCGCTATTATGCACTTTCCGAAATGCCGTTTGCAGCCGACGGTTCCATTACCTATGAGTCCGTTATCAAGCGGTATAATATGGATCTGGTCAACAATCTCGGAAATTTGGTCAAGCGGACCTTGGATATGCAGAAAAAGTATTTTGATCGAACAGTACAGGCACCGGTTGCTCCGGAGGCTTTGGATGACGATTTGAAACAAGTGTGTGCCAAAGCGTATGCCGATTTGCGGGAGAATATGGATCAATATCATATTGCAGACGCATTGGAAGGTGTTTTTGCTCTCTTCAGCCGTGCAAATAAGTATATTGATGAAACAACACCGTGGACTTTGGCAAAGGATGAAAGCAAGCGTGCGCGCTTGGGAACGGTATTGTATCATTTGACCGAAGCGATTCGCCAAGGCGCGGTGATGCTGTTGCCTTTTATCCCGGCAACTGCAGAAGAAATTTTGGATCAATTGAACACGGATCGACGTACTTTTGAAACATTGAACGGGTTTGACGGCATGATTCCGGGGACATCGGTTCATGAGTCCAAAGTGCTGTTTGCACGGATAGATGAAGAAAAAAAGTTGGCAGAATTTGAAGCGGAACGTCAAGCAATGATTGCCGCGGCACAAGCGGAGAGTTCTCTCCCGCAAAAGCCGGAAGGGTGTGCATTGATCGGGATTGAAGATTTTATGAATGTGGAGTTGCGTTCGGCTCAAGTGATTGCTTGCGAAAAGGTTCCGAAGGCAAAAAAATTGTTGAAATTACAGTTGGACCTCGGATATGAGCAACGGCAAGTCGTATCCGGTATTGCAAAATGGTATGAGCCGGAACAGTTGATCGGGAAAAAGGTGATCGTGGTTGCAAACTTGAAGCCAGCCGTTCTGTGCGGAATCGAATCGCAGGGAATGCTGTTGGCATGCGGGGAAGAGACGGTGCGCGTGGTATTCCTGGCAGAAGATACACCGTTGGGAGAAAGAATTCGCTGATTGAATCAAATTTTTTCTTAAAAATCAAAAAATTACAAAAAAAGACTTGCAAAATCCATTTTGATATGGTATAATACTCATGTTGCGCGCGGCGCAAGAATTTTAGGACGGTCCGCTGCATGCTCGCATGAACGTCCGGTATTTTGAAGGAGGACTCAAAAATGAATTTGATTGAGGCTTTTACAAACGAGCAATTGAAGCAAGAGGTTCCCGTGATTCGCATCGGTGATACCGTTCGCGTTCACAACAAGATCAAAGAAGGGAATCGCGAGAGAATCCAGATGTTTGAAGGTACCGTCATTGCAAAACATGGCGGTGGGATTTCCGAAACCTTTACCGTAAGACGTGTTTCTTATGGTGTCGGTGTTGAAAAGACATTTCCTCTTCATTCTCCCAACGTGGAAAAGGTTGACATCGTCCGCGTCGGTAAAGTCAGACGTGCAAAACTCTACTATTTGCGTGATCGCGTAGGCAAAGCTTCCAAGGTCAAGGAGCAGATCTGATTTTGTACGATCTTCACAAAAAAACAGGCTTGCATATCACATGTGAGCCTGTTTTTTTGTGTGCAGGCAACGGTGCTTGAAAAATACACCGATTGCGCTCGTTATTTCGGGTTGACAAGCTGTACTTGAAATGTTATAATAATCCAATGAAAAACAAAATCGAAATATAGAAACGGGTGAAAAAATGTCTTACGGAATCCAATTTTTATTGATTTGTGTGTTGGTCATATTGGGATGCGGAAAAGTCACGTTGCAAGGGCGTGTCAGTCGCAAACTGATTCAAAATTCTTCGGACAGTGTTTTGTTCAATGCGCAGTTGTTTGTCGTGATTTCCTTGGTTATGTTGCTTCTCTTTCCGCATGGAAAAATCAACGGAGTCGGCATTGGGTTAACTCTTTTGGCGGGCGGATGTACATTCCTCTTTCAAACGTGTTATGCACTCGGATTGAAATGCGGTCCTGTTTCTCTCACCGTTTTGATCGTCAATTTTTCGGTTTTGCTGATGACCGTTTTTTGCGTGATTGCGTACAATGAAAAAATTTATTTGACGCAACTCCTGGGAATCCTGTTTTTGGTTGTTTCCATGTTTTTAAGCGTGAAAAAGGATCCTGAGGCGAAAAGTGTCAACGGAAAATGGCTGATGTTGGTCTTAACGGCAATGCTTGCGACATCGGTTGCTTCCATATTGATGAAGGTTTTTGTCAAAACGATCGGATCCGAGTTGGAAAATTCCGAAAATACATTTGTTGTTCTGATGTATGCGTTTGCCGCTCTTATTGGATTTGTCTACTACTTTTTTACAACAGGCGTTTGCAAGAAAGAAAAAAACACATACGGTTTCTTCAATCGTTTTGCGTTGTTGTATGCGGTCATGATCGGTGTGATATTGGGGATTTATCAGAAAGTCTATATGGTCGGAATGGAGCAGATCGACGGTGCGTTTATGTTTCCGACCTATTCCGGAATGCAGTCTCTCGGAATGTCATTGATCGGAATCGTTTTCTTCCGCGATCGTCTTTCGCGGCGGCAAATGTTTGGGATTCTTTGCGGGATCGCCTGTGTTGTTTTCATGAATATCAGAGTGGTCGAATTGTTTTGAAGGGATTCGGTTCCGGAAATTCGATTACAAACAAAAAGCAAACGGATGTGAAAATGGATCCGTTTGCTTTTTTGATATTATAAAAACGGTTCTACGGCAAACAGTGTATTGTACTGATCCGTGACGGTGTTCCAAGTAATTACATCGGTATTGCCGGTGACCGACAGATTATTGTGTCCTTGAAAAGCTTTGACTGCCGCGGCGGTGTTTTCATCATAAAATCCATTCATCGTGACCGTTTCCAACGCGCTGTACTCGATTCCCAATTCTTGCAGCATATGTTGCAAGACGGTGACGGCAAATCCGGTGTTTCCGATTGTCAGTTCGATCTCGGTTTGCAAATACGGAAAGACGGAAACATTGCGCGGCGGCATGTGTACCGAACGAGAAGTGAGGTAATGTTCATACAACCGCTCCCAAGTTTCACGATCTGCGATCCCGGTAACCGGAAGATGTTGCCAAGCTTGAAAGTCACGGAGTGCCTGCTGTGTGTCACTTGCAAAAATTCCGTCAATCGGAGGTGGCGAAACAGACGGTTCATGATAGGAGATTTGACGCAAAAAGCGTTGTAATTGTGCAACGGCGGCAACTTCGTTTTGATAGTGCGGCATAATCGTTCCTCCTCTTACGTACCGACATCAAAGCCGGGATATTGTCCTTCTTGTAATTGATTTCCTTGATAGAGGGATTCGTAAAGCTCAATGATCGCATTCCAAGTGACGGAAGCGACTAAGCCGTTCGGATTGAGACCGAACAGGGTTTGAAAAGCGATAACGGCTTCCTGCGTGCGGGGACCGAAATAGCCTGTGACTTCAACGGTTGGAATTTCCGGATAAGATACGGCTATATAATTGAGGTACTGTTGCAGCAAGCGAACGGAATCCGAATCGGATCCGATGCGCAAGGGAATGCCGCCGTACGGAACGGTCACGCCCTCAATATAGTTCAGCGGGATGGTGTTGATAATTCCGAGGTAAGCATTGGTCAGACGATACCATGTTTGCTCTCCCACAATGCCGTCGGTGGTTAAACCGAAGGTACGTTGCGCGTCTTCAACGGCGGCTTTGGTAGCCGTGCCGAATGTACCGTCAATCGTGACCGCGGGAATGGTGGAATAAAATTGAGAAAGATAGGAAAGGTAGTATTGCAGATTGCGAACACCGTCGCCACGGCTACCTTCTTGCAGGGAGCCGGGATATTGTTGCGTGACTTCGCTTAAAGTAATCCCTTCCGAATACAGATCATTTAACCGTTTGACACCGATATAAATATTTTGAATGGTGTACCAGGTATTCTTTCCGATGATGCCGTCCCGAGCCAGATTGAAAATTTCCTGAAAACGCAAGACTGCCGCCTCCGTGTCTTCGGCAAAGATACCGTCGGTGGCAAGAATTTTCGGAATGGCGGGGAAGTTGGAGGAGATGCGATTCAAACGAATCTGAGCGGTTCGCACCTCGTCTCCGGTGGAACCGAGTTGTAACGGATAGAGCGGTACGCCGGATGTTGTTCCCATAACCGGTGCATTTTGTATCAATTCGATGTTTTCTCCATAATAATAGGTTAAAATTTCATAGGGGGTATAACCTTGTTCGGCGAGCGTGACACTGCCCCACTGCGAAAGACCGTTGCATGTGACCGTGGTTCCGTTGCAATACTGTGCAAACAGCGGTTCAATGTTTCCGCGCCGTCGAATATAGTTGTTGAATAATTCTCCGGCAAGGTTGCGCACGTTTTCAAAAATGACACGACCGTTGACAAAGGATTGATCGTTCGCGGTGCTGTTGGTAATGTCAAAATCATATCCTCTTGTTCGATAGTATTCGGTATAAACCCGATTGAGCGCAAACGAAACTTGTGCGTACAGATTGGCGCGTATTGCATTTTCCGGCCATGTCGGATAGATTTCACTGGAGGCAACGTTGGCAATATAATCCAAAAAAGGAATGGTTACATTTTCAGCCTCGGAGGAAGGAGTGCCGAGATGGACTGTGATAAATTCCGGAATATATGGAAGTTGTGGCATATGGAAGATCCTTTCTTCGACCGTATGGCTTTTTAGAGGTTGGGAACGGTATTTTCAAAAAACAGGTCTTCCGACGGTCGGTATGCATCGGAAGTCCCGTTTTCGGTGAGCGGAATCAGATCAACTGGTTGGATGGCTGTAATTCCGTCAAACACGGGAAGTGCAATGTAACTTTGAGAACGGTATCCTTCCAATCGTACTTCCAAATTATAAGCCGAAAACGGTGTTGTATTGCCGGGGGTGAGTGAATTCATGCGAAGTGGGGAAGGCAGTGTAAATCGCTGTGTATTTCCGCTGCGATCTGTTACGGCGGCAACGATGACATCCCCGCGCGGTTCCGTAAATTCCGGAAGATAATCTTTGATGCTGACCTGTGCACCCGCCAATGGAATTGCACCGCGTGCCGTTGTAACGTGGACGATCAAATATCCGTTTCCGAACAGTTCGGACCGAGGGGAAGACGATTCGGACGATGTCGGTGACAGCGCGTCTTGATGGGGTTCCGAATCCATAGAAGATCCTCCTTTTTCTTTTTGATGATTCTGTAGCAGTCTATGCACGCAGGTTGAAAAAGTGTACTGAGATTGTTTTTTTGTTCGATCGTGACCGTTTGTTCGAACGAACAACTGTAAAAATCTTTTCGTCGTCGCCTTTCACTTGCATTCGACATCCTTTGTATGATATGATAAAGCAACCATGAAAAGGGGGAAATGCGTATGAAAAAAAGGTTGATGTTTGGAATGCTGTTGCCGTTGCTTTTGAGCGGATGCATACAGAGCGGAACGGAAAACAACGGACAAGTACACGGAGCAACGGAGGTTGATGCCGATCGATTGGCTTTGGAAGTTGCTGTCGCGGAACAAAAAGCAACGTATTACCAACAACTTTCAGCACAGTTGCAGGAAGAAATTTTAACTGTTCGCGCGGAATATTATGAGCAAAGCTTGGCATATGAAGCGCAAATTCGGGCGTTAGAGGAGCAATTAAAAAATGTGGAGAATGATTCCGGGACGGATTTGCCTGTAACCGATACGATTCCGAAAACGGATTTTCAATTCCGTATTCAGGATGGTCAGGCGACATTGATTGCCTACATCGGAACGCAAACGGATGTGCAGATCCCGGCTGTTACGGATGGTTATCCGGTCACGGCGATTGCCGACCGTGCTTTTGAAAATCAGATTCGGTTGAGTTCTGTGACGATCCCGGAAGGCGTTTTGACCGTCGGATGGTTTTCTTTTTCCGGCTGTGTTGCTTTACGGACGGTCACCCTGCCGGATAGCATCGAATCCATCAGTTACGGGGCATTCCTCAATTGCAGTTCTTCTGTAACGATGTATTGTTCGTCCGATTCTTATGCGGCGCAATATGCAAGAAGCTATGGCTTTGAAGTTCGAGAAAGATAACTGCTCTTTTTTGGAATTTGATTCGATTTGAACTTGAATTGAGCGGAAAACTATGGTATAATAAAGACGTTTCGACAGGTACGATTGCCGTTGCACATGTTGGAATGAAATCCAATTATTTGGGAGAATTTATGAATACCAATTCATCTGTTGAAAAATTAAAACAAGCATTTGCGGGGGATCTGACGGAATATCGTTCGATTCCGTTTTGGAGTTGGAACAATACATTACACATTCCGGAACTGCTTCGCCAAATTGAAGATATGAAGTCTGCCGGAATGGGTGGATTTATTATGCACGCACGGATTGGATTAAAAGAAGACTATTTGGGCGAACATTGGTTTGCCTGCGTTTCTGCGTGCTTGAAAAAAGCCAAAGAGCTTGGTATGAAAGCATGGATCTACGATGAAAACGGGTGGCCGAGCGGTTTTGTCGGCGGTAAATTGTTGGAGCGGCAGGAGTTTTTGGCACAGTACCTGACATATGAAGTCAAAAATCATTTTGATCCGGAGGCGTTTGCTTCCTATGAGAAAACGGATCGCGGTTATGTTCGCTTGACTGCCGAAAAAAGCGATTTGACGGAATATCACTGTGTCTACCGTCATTACAGTCCCGCCAATACCGATATTTTGAATCCGGATGTGGTAACGGCATTTATCCAAGAAACGCACGAACAGTATTATTCTCGCTTTCGGGAAAGTTTCGGACGGGAATTGGCGGGATTTTTTACCGATGAACCGCAGTATTATCGTTGGGCAACGTCGTACAGTCCATGGGTGGCAAAAGCGTATGAGGAAGAGTTCGGTGAGGATATATGCGACGGTTTGATTGCTTTGTTTCATCGTGAAGAAAGCGGATATGCTTTCCGCGTGCGGTATTATACTTTGATGAACCGTCTTTATACGGAGCATTATTATCAACGGTTGTACGATTGGTGTGAAGCGCATTCCTGTATGCTGACCGGTCACAGTTTGGAAGAAAACGGTCTTTATCAGCAGATGATGGGCGGTGCGGGGGTGATGCCGACGTATGAATTTGAGCATGTCCCCGGAATTGATTGCCTGGACATTGCATGTGACCGTACCATAATGCCGATTCAGGTCGGCAGTGTTGCGGCACAATTGGGGATTCGTCATGTTTTGACCGAAACGTTTGCTTGTTGCGGGCATGATACCACGCCGCGGGAGTTGAAAAGCATCGGTGAATTTCAATATTTTCACGGTGTGAATTTGATGTGCCAGCATTTGTTTCCGTATTCTTTGGCGGCACAGGGGAAGAGCGATCATCCCCCGATCTTCTCCCGCCAAAACAATTGGTGGGAGCAATTCCGCACGTTCAATGAATATTTTACACGTCTGGGCTATCTGATTGCCAACACGGAAGAAGAGGTGGATGTGTTGGTTATTCATCCGTTACGTGCCGCATATACGGATTATTTGTACGGTGAATATACAGGGAAGCTGTCGGATGACTTTGAAGCTTTGATTTACGGAGTATTGCGTAAGAATGGGATACGGTTTCACTTTGCCGACGAACGTATTTTGGAACGTCACGGACGTGTGGAAGGAAGTGAGCTGACGATCGGTAAGCAAACTTATACGACTGTGATCGTTCCGAACATGTGTACCGTTTCATCTTCGACGTTGCGGTTGTTGCGAGCATATACCGGAAAGCTGTTATGGATGGAAACGCCTCGGTTTGTGGACGGTGAGGCATGTCGGCTCGAATTATCTTCCAATATTACGCTGGAAGATGTGATTGCAAATGCCGGAATTTTCTTCCGCTGTGTGGAAGGAACGGTGGATATGACCTCGCGCAGAGGAGAATTAGGCGAATATATTTTTATCAATAATCTGTCGCAGACCGAGCGCGGAACGTTTGTTACAAAAGGAGTCGCGGAACACTACAGGTCTTTGGATTTGGAGACCATGCAATTGCATTTTATCAACGATACCATGACTTTGGAACCGCACGAAAGTTTGATTTTGGTGCGTGACGAATGCGAAAAAAAGCCGGCGCGCAATGACTGCGAGGAGCCGCTTGCAAAACGGTTTCATGTGTCATCGATCAGCGAAAATTATTTGGTTTGCGATTATGCGCGGATCAGTTACGACGGGGAGCGGTTTGGTGAACGCCTTCCTTTGCAACGGATTTTTGAAGATCTGTTGCGCATGGATTATCGCGGAAAATTGTGGATCGAACATAGCTTTATCGTCAACGACAAAATGCCGTTGACCTTGATGATGGAAAAAGGAAATTATTCTGCAATGCAACTCAACGGGAGCCGGTTGCGGTTTACGGACAGTGCATTTGATATTGAATACATGGAAGCTGATTTGACCGATTCCGTTCTTGTCGGGGAGAACCTTTTTCGGTATGAAGTAGATTATTATCAGCACGACGGAGTTCATTTTGCATTGTTTGACCCGCAGGCGACCGAAAGCTTGCGCAATTGTTTGTATTACGATACGCATATTGAAAATATCTTTATTAAGGGTGATTTTGTACTCAACGATGCGTTGGAAATCTGTTGCGCGACGGAGCTTCCCGTAGCGTCGGAGCCGCTTTGTCGGCAAGGGTATCCCTTCTTCATGGGGACATTGACATTGGATGGGTTTTATAGTTATGACGGACACGGAACCCGTGTGCTGCAATTATGCGGTCATTTTCTGGTGGCTGAGGTCACGGTCAACGGGCATCGGACGGATTTTGTACTGTCAACGAAAAAAGAGATTACCGACTTGCTTGTGATCGGGAAAAATGAAATTCGGATTGTTTTGCGTTCCGGTTTACGGAATCTTTACGGACCGCTTCATGATCGTTCGAGCGGCGGCGTGAATCCGACAAAATTTACGTTCCGCGGGGCTTGGAACGGCGGCATGGCGAAGGGGTATGTTCCGGAGTATCAAACCGTACCGTTTGATTTGGAGAATATCGTGATGCTGTGTGAAGATCGGTTGGTGCGTGTCAAACCGGAGTATCATATGGTGTATGCCGAAAAACAACCGCAAGCCATGTATGATCATATTGCCGTTTATGAACGGAAATTACAACAATATCCCAAGCTGGCGCAACTTTATCGAAATGCGTATCTCTATTCGGCACGGACGGCATTGGATCTGTGTGAAGACGGAACTTATTTTGCGGTCAGCGGGGATATTCCCGGAATGTGGTTGAGGGATTCCGCAGCACAGATTACGCACTATGTTCCGCTGGCGAACGACAGGGAAGTTTCCGCTATCTTGGAAGGCGTTTTGCGTAGACAGTTGATGTACATTGAGATCGATCCCTATGCCAATTCTTTTAACCGCGAAGCGAACGGAAACGGACACATTGATGATCTGCCGCGGCAAGATCCGTGGGTGTTTGAACGGAAGTATGAAATCGATTCTCTTTGTTATCCGATTCGATTGCTCTATTTGTATTGGAAACGCTCCGGAAATGACTCGCTCGTTCGTGAAAAAGTTGAGCGTATTGCAAGGATCATCGTGGATGTGTGGCGCACGGAACAACATCATGCCGATCAGTCCCCGTATCGCTTTATTCGACCGAATCCGCCGGTGGAGTGGGACACGATTCCCAACAATGGGATGGGAAGTCCTGTCGCTGAAACCGGTATGACGTGGTGCGGATTCCGTCCCAGTGATGACGGATGTACATACGGCTATTTGACTGCTTCCGAAATGTTTGCGGTCGTGGTACTCGGCTATTTGGCTGAAATGTTGGAAACCGTTTGCGGCAATCGTGCATTGGCTGAAGAATGCTTGAATCTGCGTCGGGAAATTGATGACGGTATTCGAACGCATTGCGTGATCGAACATCCGACTTACGGGAAGATGTTCGTTTGTGAGACAGACGGCATGGGGCATTATACTTTGATTGATGATGCCAACGTTCCCAGTTTATTGTCCATTCCTTATATCGGATATGTTTCAACAGACGATGAAGTCTATCAAAATACGAGACGTTTTTTGCTCAGCCGAGAGAATCCGTTCTATTTTGAAGGAACCTATGCAAAGGGCATCGGATCGAGACATACGCCGGACAATTACGTTTGGCATTTGTCGCTTGTCATGCAAGGATTGACAAGTACCGATGCGGCAGAAAAGCGGTTGTTGTTGGAAATGCTTGCCGCGACCGATGCCGGAACAGGCTATTTGCACGAGGGGGTTGATGTTGATCATCCCGAAAACTATACACGTGAGTGGTTCCCGTGGCCGAATGCGCTGTTTGCCGAATATCTTGAACAATGTGTGGATGAGGGAATTTTGTAAGCGTTGTCTGTGTCTTGTAAAAGCCGCCGATCGTAAATCCGTTCGGCGGCTTTTTGTGTGGATAAAAACGATTTTTTGATAATTTTTCGGAAAAGAATTGAAATGTTCACAAGAGTGTGCTATAATAAATTTGTAGTTTTTGTTCTTCCACGAACATTTGTCCGTGTGGGGACGATGAGGAATGATTGCGGTGTCGCCGCTTGGGATGAAAGTGAGGGTGCAATGGGAAAAACGTGCAAGATATTGGAATACGATCCGTTGCTTCTTCCGTATCGCGATGATCTGGAATTGCGGAGGCGGCTCTTTCAACATAAGAAAAAAGAGTTGGTCGGTCAGAACGGTCGTTTGATCGATTTTGCCAACGGGCATGCTTATTTCGGATTCCATAAAACCACGGACGGTTGGGTGTACCGGGAATGGGCACCCGGTGCCGAACGGATGTGGCTGACCGGCGATATGGTTGATTGGCGACCGTTTGATTTTGAAATGTCCTCCATCGGAAACGGCGTTTTTGAGTTGCGCTTGACGGGACTTGCTACGCTTTATGACGGATGCCGCGTGAAATTGTTTCTTCAGCATGAAGGACAAGTATTGGAACGGATTCCGCTGTATATCCACCGTGTGGAACAGGATGCCGTGACGGCGGTGTGGTGTGGCGTGATTACGGATGAAGAGCCATACAGTTGGCGGTTTCCTTCCGTGCCCCCCGTGCGAAACCCGCTGATCTATGAGTGTCACATCGGCATGGCGCAGGATCGAGAAGGTATCGGAACCTATCGGGAGTTTTGCGACCATGTTTTGCCGAGGATCCAACGCTTGGGGTATAACACCATTCAAATCATGGCAATCATGGAACATCCCTATTATGGTTCTTTTGGGTACCAAGTATCCTCTTTTTTTGCACCGTCGTCTCGTTACGGAACGCCGAATGAGTTGCGCGCATTGATTGATACGGCACATGGCATGGGGATTGCCGTACTGTTGGATGTTGTCCATTCACACGCCGTCAAAAATACCGTTGAAGGGATCAATGAGTTTGACGGTACCGCGTATCAATTCTTTCATGAGGGAACGCGCGGAGAACATCCGACGTGGGGAACCAAGCTTTTTCAATATGGCAAAAACGAAGTTTTGCATTTTTTACTCTCCAACTTGAAATTTTGGATGACCGAATACCATTTTGACGGTTTTCGATTTGACGGTGTGACTTCCATGCTGTATTTGGATCATGGTTTAGGAACTTCTTTCGGCGATTACAGTCAATATTTTTCCATGAATACCGATACCGAGGCGGTTACGTATCTGCAACTTGCCAATGAATTGATTCACAGCATGAATCCAAATGCAATCACCGTCGCCGAAGATATGTCCGGAATGCCGGGCATGTGTATCCCGATTCGAGACGGCGGCATCGGCTTTGACTATCGCCTTGCAATGGGCGAGCCGGATCTTTGGGTACGATTGTGTCGGGATGTTTCGGATGAGCAATGGAATTTGTGGCAGATTTGGGGAGAGCTGACAACCAGACGACCGATGGAAAAATGCATCGGATATGTTGAGTCACACGATCAGGCTTTGGTAGGCGATCAAACATTGTTGTTTCGTCTTTGCGACCGCCATATGTATGATCACATGTCGGCAAATGACGATGATCCCGTGATCGCACGCGGTCTTGCATTGCATAAAATGATCCGACTGCTGACTTTGAGCAGCGGTGGCGACGGATATTTGAATTTTATGGGAAATGAGTTCGGACATCCGGAATGGATTGATTTTCCGCGTGAAGGGAACGGTTGGAGTTATTTGTATTGCCGCCGCCAATGGCATTTGGCTGATGATCCGATGTTGAAATATCATTTTTTGGAAGAATTTGATCGTGCGATGTTAGCATTGATCAAGGAGGGGGAATTGCTGCGTCGCTCCCTGCGTTGTATCTTCATTGATCAGGAAAAACATGTCCTGGTCCATGCGCGCGGCAGTGCGGTGTTCGCGTTGAATTTCAGCCCGACCGATTCCTATGAAGGCTATTGGATAACGGTACCGCAGCGCGGGACCTATCGCACGGTCTTTTCCACGGATGCCTCTCGTTTTGGCGGATATGACCGTATTTCGACCGACTTTTTGTATCAAGCAACCAGGCAAGCCGATGGTCAGTACCGCTTGCAGGTCTATCTTCCGGCGCGTACAGGGCTTTGTATGCAACCTTTGATACCGCAACCGGTGTTGGCGGAAGAGCGTGTCGGTTTGGAAAAAATATCTTCTCCGAAAGGATTGTAATCATGAAAGTAGTGTTAGAACATTTAACCAAAAAATTTGCTTCCGGCGGAAGAACCGGCGGGGAAGTGACCGCGGTCAACGATTTTTCTTTTGAAATTCCGGACGGAAAATTGATCGGTTTGTTGGGACCGTCCGGATGCGGTAAGAGTACGACGCTGAATTTGATCAGTGGATTGGAGCAACCGACCGACGGAAAAATTTATTTCGGTGAAGAAGATGTCACATCGTTGGCACCGGAACATCGCGGGATTGGATTGGTTTTTCAGAACTACGCGCTCTATCCGCATTTGACGGTTTTGCAAAACATTACGTTCCCATTGGAAAATCTGAAAGGAAAAGCCAAATTAACGCGGCAGGAACGGGAACGTCGTGCACGGGAAATTGCCGCTTTGGTACAGATTGACGAGTTGATGGATCGAAAACCGTCCGAGTTGTCCGGCGGACAGCAACAGCGGGTGGCGATTGCACGTGCTTTGGTTAAGATGCCGCGCGTTCTTCTGTTGGATGAACCGCTGTCTAATTTGGACGCAAGACTTCGTTTGCAGACACGGGAAGAGATCCGACGGATCCAAAAAGAGACCGGTATTACCACGGTATTTGTGACGCACGATCAGGATGAGGCGATGAGTATTTCGGATCTGATCGTTGTGATGCGCGGAGGCATTGTACAACAGATTGGAAAACCGCAAACCGTGTATGACGATCCGCAAAATTTGTTTGTTGCTCAATTTTTGGGGAATCCGCCCATGAGTGTATTTGAAGGACAGATTCGGGATGGAGATGTTTTGATCGACGGACAAAAAGTGCTGTCCGTTGCGGATACGTCGAACGGTTCCGTGTTTGTTGCCGTTCGTCCGGAAGGATTTCGTTTGAATCCTGTCGGTTCACTGGTTTGCAAGCTTTCCGGTGTAGAGGTGATGGGGCGAGAGATCAGCATCGTGTCAACGCATCCGTCTGCGACGGTATCGACGGTGCGTGCACTGGTCGGTGCCGACTGTTCTTTTGATTTGGCATCCGACGAGGTACGGTTCTCTCTAAAACCGTCCAAAACTTTTTTGTTTGACCGAGATACGGAACAAAGGATCTCTTGCCGGCTTTTCGATGCGGTACAGTGATGGTGGAAAATGATGAAAAAAAAGAATTTGAAGGGATGGCTTTATCTGTTGCCTGCCATCCTGTTTCTGGGTGTTTTTATGGTGTATCCGCTGATCGATGTTTTTATCTACTCTTTTGAAGAAGGGTTTAATTCGGCATCCGGAACTTATTGGGGTATCGGCGGTTATAATTATTCCTATGTATTACGGGATCCGTATTTTTTGCAGGCGATTCAAAATACTTTGATTTTGGTCGGAGTGACCGTTCCGCTGTCTACCTTATTGGCATTGGCGATTTCTGCCGGATTGTCTTCGATCAAACGATTGCGGAATTTGTTTCAGACGATTTATTTTTTACCTTATGTAACCAATACATTGGCTGTCGGATTGGTATTCATGATTTTGTTTAAGCCGACTGCTTACAGTGACGGTCTGATGAATCTGTTGTTGTCTTTGTTTGGTATTGCGCCGATCGATTTTATCGGCGGACCGTATTGGGCAAAAATGTTTGTTCTTTGCCTTTATACGATTTGGGTGGTTCTTCCTTTCAAAATTTTGGTTTTGACCGGTGCGATGGCTTCTGTCAAGGAGGAATACTATCAAGCGGCGCATTTGGACGGAACATCTTCCTTTCGCATGTTTCGCAAGATTACGCTGCCCATGATCTCACCGACGTTGTTTTATTTGGTGATCACCGGATTTATCGGTGCTTTTAAGTCGTATAACGATGCGGTTGCATTGTTCGGAACCGATTTGAATGTCAATGAAATGAATACGATCGTGGGATATATTTACGACATGCTGTACGGTGAAGGCGGTGGGTATCCGTCCTATGCTTCGGCAGCGGCAATCCTTCTGTTTGCCATTATTCTGACCATTACTTGTATCAATCTTTTGGTTAGCAAAAAGCATGTGCATTATTGAGGAGAATATGATGGAGCAACAATTCAATCTTCAACAGCATTCAACAACACACGGCAGAATCGGAAAATACTGCAAAAAAGGGCTTGTTTATTTGATGCTGTCGCTTTGGGGCGTGTTTGTACTGTTTCCGTTCTATTGGATGATATTGACTTCCGTGAAGAATTACGGTGCATATAATGCAGAGAGCATTCCGCGCTTTTTTACAACGAGTCCGACTTTTGAAAACTATGTGAAAGCTTTTACCGCGGTTCCTCTTGGCAGTTATTTTCTGAATACGGTGATCTTTACACTTTTGACGACTGCAATCATGTTGATCGTAACCATTCCGGCGGCTTTTGCATTTGCAAGGTTGGAATTTCGAGGCAAAAATTTGATGTTTACCGTGTTTTTATCCATGATGATGATTCCGAACGAACTTGTCATTATTACGAATTTTGTGACGATTACCGATTTGGATCTGCGGAATACGTTTGCCGGTTTGATCCTTCCGTCCGTGATGTCGGTGTTTTATATCTATTTGCTGAAAGAAAATTTTGCACAGGTCCCGCGGGAATTGTATCTTGCCGCGAAGGCTGACGGAACGTCTGATTTTAAGTATCTGTGGAAAGTCATGATTCCGATCTGCAAACCGACCATTGTGACGATTGCCGTCCTGAAAATGATCGAATGCTGGAATGCCTATGTATGGCCGCGATTGATTACAGATGATGAAGCATACTATTTGGTTTCCAACGGAATTCAATCGTTGCGTGAAAGCGGTTTCGGGCGGGAAAATATTCCCGCGATGATGGCAGCGGTCGTGGTTATTTCGCTTCCCTTGGTTGTACTGTTTTTGCTGTTTCGTAAACAGATCATGGCGGGGGTTGCAAGAGGAGGAATCAAAGGATGAGTCGTAAAAATTTGATTCGTGCGGTGGCAATCGGAGTGCTTTGCGCATGGATGCTCCTGTTATTGACGGGATGCCACGGAAACCGTGGTCACGCGGTGTTTGAAATGCCGGAAACTTTGGATACATCACGGGATTATGAGATTACCTTTTGGGCAAAGAATGATACGAATCGTTCTCAGGTTGCCGTGTACCATCAGGCAATTGCGGATTTTGAGGCATTGTATCCGAACATTCGGGTGAATATGAAATTATATACCGATTACAGTCGCATCTATGAAGATGTGATCACCAATATTCAGACCGACACGACTCCCAATGTTTGCATTACCTATCCTGATCATATTGCAACCTATTGTTCCGGAGAGAACACCGTGGTCGATTTGGATCGATTATTGATGGATTCACAATACGGATTGGGAGGTACCGCCCTGCGGTTTGACGCACCGACAGTCACGGAGATCATTCCTCAATTTTTGGAGGAAGGACGGATCGGCGGAAAGCAGTTGGCATTGCCGTTTATGCGATCGACCGAAGTTTGTTACATCAATCGCACGTATGTGGAAAAATTGGGCTATACCATTCCGGAAACGTTGACATGGGATTTTATTTTTGAAGTCTCGGCGGCGGCAATGGAAACGGATGCGGACGGTACCTATAAAGTCAACGGACAGACTGTTTTGATTCCGTTTATTTATAAATCGACCGACAATATGATGATTCAAATGCTGAAACAGCGTGGTGCAGAATATTCTTCGGAAAACGGCGACATTTTGATTTTTAATGAAGATACGAAAGATATTTTGTACACTGTGAAATCGGCAACCGAAAACGGTTCTTTTTCGACCTTCAAAATTTCCAGTTATCCGGCAAATTATCTGAATGCGGGACAGTGCATTTTTGCAATTGATTCCACAGCGGGATCCACATGGATGGGGGCTGATGCGCCGCTTTCCGATATTCATTCGGAACAGATTGTCGAGTTTGAAACCATTGTGACCGAAATTCCGCAATATGATGTGCAGAATCCGCAGATGATCTCTCAAGGTCCGTCTATCTGCTTGTTCAATAAGAACGATCCGCAGGAAGTGTTGGCATCTTGGTTGTTTTTACAATTTTTATTGACAAATGATGTGCAAGTCGCTTACGCAAAAACGGAAGGATATGTTCCCGTGACGAGCAAAGCACAGCAATCGGAAGAATATTTGGAGTATCTTTCCAAAAGCGGTGAGGATAATGACCTGTATTATCATATCAAGATTGAAGCATCGGAATTGTTGTTGAACAATATTGAAAATACGTTTATTACGCCGGTGTTTAACGGTTCCGCCAATTTGCGCAATGCGGCAGGTCAAATGATCGAAGAGGTGACCAAATCCATTCGCCGACATCAAACCGTGGATGACGCATATATGCAAAAGTTGTTTGCGGATATGACGGCAATGTATCATCTGGATTCCGACGATACGAACGGAGTCGGAAAAGCATCTTTGGGGGCTTTGCCGGCGGAAAGCGTTGCATTGCTTGCAACTTTGGGGGGAATTTGGTTGTTGATGGGAGGCTTTGCTGTTTGGCAATGGATCAAACGCCGCAAACATCGGAAGAAAATCGGCATGGATCAACCGGTTCTTTGACCGCTTGCTAACCGGAGACAAGGAATATCAAAACGAAGGCAGGCAACGCATTATGCGTTGCCTGCCTTCGTTTTGTTTCTTTTTTGAGAATGCTATATCATGAGCAAACAGGTGAAGAAAAAAGCGATAACCGTCGATACATCCATCGTTTTTCGGTTCAATGATCGGCGATCAGGCGGGAAGCGAGCTTGAGTAACGGCTCAAATTGTTCCAAAAGTTCGGATTCTTCCGTTTTGCGTTTGAGGTTCCACGTGCGTTCGGACAGTGCGGCAAGATTTTCCATTACCAAACCGATTTCCTGCTCAAAAGTACAGCCCCAAGCACAAATCTGCGCTCCCAACACCGCATCCGTCGGTGTGACGTGAATGGGATTGAAAGCTGCCTCCGATTGATGCCACCAGTGTTGCCAATTGTAAACGTCCCAACGTAAAATATCTTTGGCATACCATCTGCGTACCAAACTGGAGACGACATAGAGGGGTTGCCATGAGGCGTTGATGATGCGGAAGCCCTCGTTTAACAATTCGTATGGTTTGTGATAGTAGGATTCCCAAGCGATGACAATCGTTTCGCGCGGGATCCGTTCGGCACCCTTGATCGGGAAGCCTTCCCAAACGATGGGTGTGCGTCCGCGATCAATGACTGCCTGTGCCACATTGGCAACAAAATCGCTGTATAACTCTCCGACCTCTTCAATCTTATTTGTTTGCATGTAGCGTTTGCATACCGGGCAGTGTTGCCATGCGTCAAAGTTTGCCTCGTCGCCGCCGATGTGAATATAAGGGGAGTTCGGGAACAGTTCGCAAATTTCGTCCAAAACGGTTCGGAGTCCTTGCATGGCGGTCGGACTTCCCGCACAGATGAGATTTTCGTGGGAGATGGCATCGCCGTTTTCCGTAATCAGAAGTGTGTCGGTTGTATCGGCAATCTGATTGGAAAAGATCTCCGGATAGGACGAGGTGAGCGAGGCGGCATGACCGGGAGCTTCCAATTCCGGGACCAGGATGACTCCTCTTTGATCGGCATAGCGATTGAATGCACGAATTTCCTCTGTCGTATAGCTTTTTCCTTTGGTCGGCATGTTGGGAAATGCTTTGGAAGGCAGGGTGTACAATTGGTCGTCGATGAAATGTAAATGCAGATATTTGATCTTATAGAAGAAACATAAGTCAATGTATTGGAAGACTGTTTTTGCCGGATGAAATTGGCGTGCCAAATCGATCATCAGTGCGCGGTAATCTTTATCTGGATAGTCTTCGATGCGGATGGATGGAATGCAAATGGAATCTTCTTTGATTTTAACAATCTGCAAAAGGGTTGCAAGCGCATACAAAATACCTTGGCGATCGGAAGCATAGAGACGAATGGCGTTGTCCGTCGTATCGATCCTATATTCTTCCGAGCGGCATTCGGAAGAGTGAATCAATTCAATGCCGCCGAGGTGCTTTTCGAGCCGATGCCCATATAATTTTTGAAATGTCGTTGAAAAAAAGTCGATCTCCTCTTCCCATGCTTCATATTTGGAAAGAATGGCAAAGGGAAAGGTGTTTGAGCCTTCATCACACTGCATGGTTTTCGGTTCCGGCAGAATAAACGGTTTCATGGCATGTCCTCCGTAAAATATAAAAATATAAATGTAGTCAGTGGTTTGTATCGGTATCAAACAGATTGAGTTGTTCCGTTGTTTTTTGTTCGGAAGGGAAAGTCATTCCTAAGTGGCTGTATGCAAGATGTGTCACGCATCTTCCGCGCGGTGTTCGATTCAAAAAGCCGATCTGCATCAAGTATGGTTCGTACATATCTTCCAGTGTAACGGCTTCTTCTCCAACGGTTGCCGCAAGCGTTTCCAATCCGACAGGTCCTCCGTTGTAGAATTTGATAATGGTCTCCAACATCCGTCGGTCAACATTATCCAATCCCAATCCGTCGATTTCCAATTTTGTCAAAGCGTAATTGGCAATTTTTGAATCAATGGTTCCGTCTCCCATGATTTGCGCAAAATCCCGTACTCTTTTGAGCAGGCGATTGGCAATTCGAGGCGTTCCGCGGGAACGACCGGCGATTTCCATGGCACCGTCATCTGTGATCTCCATTTCCAAAATTCCGGCATTGCGTCGGACGATCGTTGCAAGTTCTTCGGGAGTATATAGTTCCAACTTCAAAATCACGCCGAATCGGTCGCGCAAAGGCGTGGTCATTTGTCCCGCACGTGTGGTCGCACCGATCAGAGTAAAGCGCGGTAGGTCGATGCGAATGCTGCGTGCTGACGGTCCTTTTCCGATGATAATATCCAGTGCATAGTCCTCCATGGCGGGATAGAGAATCTCCTCAACCGTTCTGGAGAGGCGATGGATTTCGTCAATGAACAGAATGTCTCCTTCATTCAAATTCGTCAAAATTGCCGCCAAGTCGCCTTGCTTTTCAATGGCGGGACCGGAAGTAATCCGAATGTTGACACCCATTTCGGCGGCAATGATATTGGAGAGTGTGGTTTTACCAAGTCCGGGAGGACCGTACAAAAGTACGTGGTCAAGGGGATCACCGCGTCTTTTTGCGGCTTCGATGTAGACCTTCAAATTTTCTTTGACCTTTTCCTGACCGATGTATTCTTCCAATCGTTTTGGACGCAAGGATTGTTCTACATCGGAATCCTGTGCACTGTAGCTTGTATTCATAATTCTGTTTTCAAAGTCAAATTCGTTTGTTTCCATTCCGTTTCCTTTCTGTTTTTGTTGTGTCGGTGAAACCTTTTATGTTTCAATACTTGATGAGCTTTTTCAAAGAGAGACGAATGATTTCTTCCAATTCCGTATGCTCTGTATCGATCTCTTTCATGGCATTCAAAGCTTCGGCTTTGGAATATCCGAGAACCAACAGCGCATCGGTTGCTTCCGTGAGTTTGGATCGTTTGCCGACTGCCGTTTCGACGATAGGAGATGTTGTCCATCCTTCATCGGAGGAGTGTTCTTTCATCAATTTGTCCTTCAATTCCAAAATGATCCGTGCGGCTGTTTTCGGACCGATTCCGTTTGCTTTGGAAATCGTTTTTTTATCATCGGTACAAACGGCAAGTGCAAATTTTTCCGGGGTGAGCGATGTCAGAATCGAGAGAGCCGCCTTGGGACCGACACCGGAAACGGAAATTAAGAGCTTGAAAGAGGAAAGCTCGGTTTCCGTTGCAAATCCGAACAACTCAATACCATCCTCCCGTACTGCCATATAAGTATAGAGTTTGACATTCGGCGGTTCTTTGACAGAACGGCAGGGGGGCATCGCGTCATAAGTCGTTCCGCTGATGGTCAAGCGGTAACCGACACCGTTTGCCTCCACAACGGCAACCCCGTTGTCCAGCAGTGTCAGTTGTCCTGTAATATAGTAAAACATGATGTTCAATCCTCCGAGGGTTCGTTGTCGGTTGTTTTTCCGTGAAATTTGATTTGGAATTTCAAAGGCTTTTCCGGAGTATCCGGTTCTTCCGTTTCATCGAGAAATTCGAATTCGCTCTCATCTCCTTCTTCATCCGGAATCGGACGGTCGGATGCTGTTGCCAAAAGCGGTTGTTCCTTTTTTCGATTGTCTTTGCAACCAAGCGGATAGAATCGGTCCAAAATCAACAATGCGATGAACAGAAGAAGGGAAGTAACGGAAATGACCAGACCGACCGTTATGGTTTTGGGGCGGTAGACCAATTCCACCGTGTGGGTTTCACCGGCTGCGCCGTCAATGTTGAAAGCCACAAAGGCACCGAACGCTTTGGTGATCTCCGTTTTTACACCGTCCACGTAAACTTGCCAGCCGTTGTCGTAGGCAAGTGTAGTCATGACCAGTTCATTTTCGACTGATGATGTGAACGTACCGCTAAAGGAATGTTCTGTATATTCGGTAATTTGGTATTGATCGGTTGCAAGACGTGCCATGGCATCTTCAAATACCGCCCAGTCGATATAGTAGAAGCAATCTTCATTCCGCAACATGTAAAGTTGATTTTTCAAAAGCGTTATTTCCAATGTCAGATCGGAACCGGCTTCTTGAAGTCCAAGTGAAATGATGCGGGCTGTTTCATTTCCGTTGAATGTGCCGTAGCTTTTGAAATCCCCGTCGTTGACGCTCAAATCCAAATCGACCTCACGCGGATAGTTTGTCGGGAGGTAGAAGAATAATTCGGCATCCGTCGGCATTTCGATTTTGTAAATGAGGACACCGTCCTCATCTTCATCCAACACATGGTTGTATCCCATTTCGTTTCCGGAAAAATATTGCGGAACGAGCGGAAGATTTTTGGAACTGGTATCTTTAATTTTGATCGGTACAAAAATTTGTACGGTCTCATCTTCTCCCAACATGGCAGTCACCATGGCATTGAGCCGTTCAAACGGGCTGTTGTAGGCATCTTCATATTCACTCAGATTGTTTTCTTCAATATCCAACCACTCGTTTAATGCATTCTTTAGGCTCTCCACGGCAGCGGCTATGCGTCCGGAATCCTCTTCGTCCGTTTCGTCTTCGGAATCGGAGGCTACAAATCCCAATGGGAAGTTCAATACATCGGAGGAAACTCCGTATGCAATGGAGAGTGCATACGGATTATAGTAGGCAGTATAGCCGTTTTCCGTATCCGTTAAATAGGATTCATAGTATGTTTCGTAAAGCGTTTGATCGGAAATAATATACTTTAATCCGAGAAGGGAATCACTGATTGGCGTACCGCCGAGATATTTTGACCAGTGAGATTTTGAGGAATAGCCCATTTTATTCAAGATTTTGATGGTTTCTTTATTCAATGTCGAGGTGGAACCGGACAGACCGCGGATGTTGAGAGCCATATTGTCATTGGTCTTACGGTGAAATGTCTTTTCCATTCGATAAAAAGAGTCGTCACTGTCCTGAACCATTTCCACAATGGGACGCGTTTTATTGAGAAAATTATTATAATAACTGTAACGGGAGAATCCTACATCATCCCCCAAATCATTGAGGCTGAACAGCCCGTTCAAAAACAATTCGATGGCGACTGCCGTTACCAATACCGCGGCAACCGTGTGACGGTCAACGGCTTTTTTCATCACGGCAAGGATTGCCAGATAGACGAAGATCATGACCAAAGAGAAATAAATGCAGGTGAAATCATCCGGCTCCACATAGGCGTCATCGGTATATTTCTGAAGGATAATGCATACGACCGCAATCAGACCTCCGGTCACCATGGTGACTTTCAGGGATAGATTTTCAAAATCGGAAAATGCACGGCAAGCCAATACGCACAGATAAAAACAGAGCATAAAGCTGTAGCGATAATTGAGCCAGTTCGGTTCCTGAAAGCCGTGCCATACAAGATCGATGATGTTGATGGAAAAACTTGCAAGTAAGATCAACACCAAAACACAGGAACAAATTTTTTGACGCATGGAATATTTTTTTGATACAAAATAGGAAGGAATGAGCAACAGCGTCAGAATCCCGCAGTAGACAAACGGAAGTCCGGCGGGACGCACCGTATCATAAGATCCGGGGAGAAGCTTGTACAAAAAGTCCAACAAGTCAAATTTGACTTCCAATTCCCAGTCCGGATTTGAAAAGGTTGTTTTTCCGAAATTGAGTGAGTAAAAAGCACCCAGCAGAATGATGGCGGCAATGCCGATGGCAAGTGCGGAATAGAGCGCGATGCGGAGTAGGGAGCGAAGGAAATGTGCTTGTTCATGCAGGGGATTGTTGCGAAATTCTTCTGCGTGAGCAATGTAATAAATAAAAAAATAGATGAAACACCAAATGCAGAGCATCCAGCCGATGTAATAATTACTGAACAGTGCGATGGACAGCGAGATGGTGTAAAGTTTGAATTTACCGTATTTTATCAGGGATTCAATGCCAAGAGTGATCAGCGGCAGCCACATTAAAGCGTCGATCCACATGGTATTGTTCTGTTGAACGATAGCATAGGAGGAAAGTGCATAGAAGGAGGAGAACAGAACCACGGACAGACGATTCGGAGTTTTTTGCGTTTGATGCATATAGATGCCAAATGTCAGACCGCACAGAGATGCTTTGAGCATGAACAATGTCAGCAATGCCTCCAACATCCGATCTTGCGGAAACAAACAGACCAAATAAGAAAGCGGACTTGCCAGATAGTATGCGTAGATTCCGAGAAATTCTCCGCCCAACGCACGGGAGAAGGAATAGAGCAGATCGGCATCCCCGTGGACAAAATTTCGAAGTGCTTCAAAGAACCAAACGTACTGTCCGTTGAGATCCAATACGAGGACACATCCGTCGCCGAATGGATGAATTTCGCGTGCCAAATACATCAAATATACCAAAACTGCCGGAATGATCATGCAGAACAGTAAATAGCGGTATTCCTTCCAACGTTGTTTGGCACCGTCGGATGTTGCGGGAAGCAACGTTTTTGGCTTCGATTGTTTTGACCGGATTGTATCGGTTGCGGCATGGTTGAATTTCATAATGATTTTCCTTCCTTTGCTTTTTCTTCTTTTTCGTTTCCCGTTGAAATCAAAATTTGCTTGATTGCCTTTTCCAGTTTGATCCGATCCATGGTCATGTCATGACCGCATGTTTCACAGATGATGCGCACTTCACCGCCGACACGCAGAATCCGAAATGTTTTCCCGCCGCACGGATGTGCTTTTTTCAGTTGTACCCGATCGTTGGGATGTAGGGGAATGATGGGCATGGCAAAGCCCTCCTTTTTTTCTATGAGGTTCAATTATATCTATTATAACATAAAAAAGTAATTCTGTAAACCGGAAAAATGTATTTTTGGACGGAATTTTCCAAAAATTCAAAATATGTATTTGACTTCTTATGCAAACAGTGGTATAATGATATAATAAAGTCGGAGAGATGGGACTTGAGGAATCTGAAACAAGGTGGAAAACAGAGTTGATCATTCTTGGAATTGATCCCGGATTGGCAATTGTCGGTTGGGGAGTCATTGAATTTCGCGGTGCACGCTTTCGCACCGTTGCTTACGGTTCTTTGCGCACACCTGCCGGGATCCCGACGGAGGAACGGTTGCGGTTGATTGATGAAGGAATGCATGAATTGATCGAAACTTATTCTCCGGATGCCATGGCGGTCGAGGAGCTTTTTTTCAATACCAATATTACCACAGGCATCCGTGTGGCAGAGGCGCGAGGTGTGATCTTGCTTGCGGCGGCGCGTGCCGGTGTTTCTGTATATGAATATACACCGCTACAGGTCAAGCAATCGGTGGTCGGATACGGGAGAGCCGAAAAAAAACAGGTGATTACAATGGTAACAATGCTCTTGGGGCTACAAGAGCCTCCCAAGCCGGACGATACAGCCGATGCTTTGGCAATTGCGATTTGCCATGCACATTGCGGCGGCTCCAAATTGGCAAAATATTATAATCAAAAGTGAAAATGAGGGAACAGGACAATATGTGGTTTTCTGAAAATTGGAAAGATTATGAATTATTGGATGCGTCCGACGGCGAACGGCTGGAACGCTGGGGAAAGTATATCTTGATCCGCCCGGATCCGCAGATTATTTGGAAAGATGCGGCAATTCATCCCGGTTGGAAACATGCAGATGCCGTCTATCGACGTTCCTCCACCGGAGGCGGTGCATGGGTGAAAAATCGACTTCCGGAATCGTGGCGTATCCGTTACGGAGAATTGGGGTTTGTTTTGCGTCCGATGGGATTCAAACATACGGGGCTGTTTCCGGAGCAGGCAGCCAATTGGGATTGGTTTTCCGAGTTGATCCGTCAAGCAGGTCGTCCGATCAAGGTGCTGAATTTATTCGCTTATACGGGAGGGGCGACTGTGGCGGCGGCAAAAGCCGGAGCTTCCGTGGTGCATGTGGATGCCTCCAAGGGAATTGTGGCACAAGCAAAAGAAAATGCCGTATTGTCCGGTGTTTCGGAATCTCCGATTCGATATATTGTGGAGGATTGCAAAAAATTTGCCGAACGGGAGTTGCGGCGCGGAAACACATATGACGGGATCATTATGGATCCGCCATCCTACGGTCGCGGTCCCGGCGGGGAAGTTTGGAAATTGGAAGACAGCATCGACGAGCTGATTTCCCTGACGGCAAAGTTGCTGTCCGATCGACCGTTGTTCTTTTTGATCAATTCTTATACAACCGGATTGTCTCCTTTGACAATGAGTTATTTGCTGGAGTTAAAAGTTCGCTCCCGTTTTGGCGGGACGATTGAATCCGGTGAACTCGGTTTGCGTGTTACGCAAACGGGTGCGTTTTTGCCGTGCGGTGCCAGTTCGCGTTGGTTTTTCAAACAATCATGACCGGAAAGGGTGATTTTGATTTGTCGGAAATTTATATTCATGCCGAGAATTTATGTTATACGTATCATGAAGGAAGTGACGGGGCGACACAACCTGCGCTCAAGGGATTGTCAGTGGATATTTGTGAAGGGGAATATGTGGCGGTGTTGGGACATAACGGTTCCGGAAAGTCTACATTTGCCAAATTGTTGAATTTGATTTTGGAACCGACGAGCGGGGGATTGACGGTCGGCGGTGTGGATTTGACCGATCCGGAGCTTTCCGATGAAACGATTTTGGAATTGCGTCGGAATGTCGGAATGGTCTTTCAAAATCCGGACAATCAGTTGGTTGCCACCATTGTCGAGCAGGATGTGGCTTTCGGTCCGGAAAATTTGGGAATTGAGCGGCAGGAGATTCGGCATCGTGTGGACGAAGCCTTGAAAACGGTCGGGATGACACAATATGCACGTCATGAACCGCATCGCCTGTCCGGAGGACAAAAACAACGTGTTGCGATTGCAGGTGTTCTTGCCATGCGACCGAAATGTGTGATTTTTGATGAGGCGACCGCAATGCTGGATCCGGGAGGCAGGCGCGAAGTGCTGGAGACCATTCGATGTCTGAACCGTGAATACGGAATGACGGTCTTGAACATTACACACTATATGAACGAGGCAGCTCAAGCTGACCGAATTCTGGTAATGGATGACGGTGAATTGTTGATGGACGGAACACCGGATGAAGTTTTTGCACGTCGAGAAGAGCTGTTGCGTGTGGGACTGGAGGTACCGCAGTGTTCCGAGTTGGTGCATCGTTTGCGTGAGTTGGGGATCTGTTTGGACGGAACTGCGATTTCCGATCCGGAGTCCTGTGCCGATCTGATTGCCGAGGCATATGCAAAACGGTTGCAAGCATAAAGCTTTAAGAGGAAAAGAATGGATAAATTGTATTTAGAGCAAGTCAGCTATATCTACGGTGCCGGCACACCGTTTGAACAGAAAGCCTTGGATCAAATTACGCTCGGTATCCGCGGCGGTTGTATTACCGGGATCATCGGACATACCGGATCCGGAAAATCTACGATGATGCAATTGTTCAACGGATTAGCCAAACCGAGTTCCGGCAAAGTGTTTTTGGACGGATACGATTTGAATTGTACTTTGGAAGATGTTTGGGAAACATGGAAGCAACTGCCGGAATATGCTTCTTTGTCGCCTCGCCGTGCGAAAAAGGCAATGGCGGCTGAAATCAAAAAACGTCATGCCGAACTCTGTTTTCGGGTTGGGCTTGTGATGCAGTATCCGGAGTACCAACTCTTTGAAGAAACGGTCAGTCGGGATATTGCATTCGGTCCGCGTAATATGGGATTGTCGGAAGAGGAGATTTGCGAACGTGTATCGGAGGCGGCTCGATTTACGGGTATCGGCGAAGAGCTGTTGGAAAAATCCCCCTTTGATCTGTCCGGAGGTCAAAAACGTCGTGTGGCTTTGGCGGGTGTAATCGCCATGCGTCCGGAAGTCCTCGTATTGGATGAACCGGCGGCAGGATTGGATCCTTTGGGGAGAGATTTTATTTTCAACGGAATCCGCGCCTATCAGCGACAGACCGGTTCCACCGTATTGATCGTCAGTCACAGTATGGAAGACATGGCACGCTATTGTGATGATGTCGTTGTAATGGCTGACGCAAAAGTTTTGCGTAAGGGAAGTCGGGAAGAAGTATTCGCACACGTCGAAGAACTTGCCGAAAGCGGATTGGATATTCCGCAAATTACGCATTTGATGCAGTTGTTGCGCGAACGCGGTGTTCCGGTTGAAAAACAGATCTACACAGTGGATGAGGCGGTTCGGGCTTTATCAACCGTGTTTGGCATGGGAGGTACGGTATGAACGGAATTTCTTTCGGACAGTATTATCCGGCCGATTCACTCATGCACCGATTGGATCCGCGAATCAAAATTATTATGACGATTTTGTATATCATTTGTACTTTTCTGTGTAAAAGTGCGGTTTCTTTTGCGGTTTTGACAGTTTCGGTCATAGCTTTGATTTTTATCAGTCGGATCCCTTTGCGAGTGGTGTTGCGTTCGATGCGATCGTTGTTGTTTATCATTGCATTTACGTTTTTCATCAACATATTTTGGAGTACGGGAGAACATTTGTTGGTGGAATTTGGAATTTTTCATATTTATGCCGAAGGTATTTGGAATGCGGTGTTTATGTTCCTTCGCATTTTTGCTCTGATTACGGGAACGGGAATTTTTTTGACCTACACAACGTCCCCGATGGATTTGACCGATGCGCTGGAGTCTTTGCTTTCTCCGCTGAAAAAAATACATGTTCCCGTTCACGTATTTGCCATGATGATGTCCATTACATTGCGCTTTATTCCGACTTTGACGGAGGAAACCGAAAAAATTATGAATGCGCAAAAAGCACGGGGAGCCGATTTTACAAGCGGAAACCTGATGCAACGTGCAAAAGCGTTGATTCCGATTTTGATTCCGCTGTTTGTGTCTGCCATCAATCGCGCTTTGGAGCTTGCCAATGCGATGGAATGCCGTTGCTACCATGGCGGAGAAGGCAGAACACGATTGCATGTTTTACGATACCATGCACGTGACGCGGTTGCTGCATTGGTTTTGTTGTGTTTTGGTGTTGGAATATGTTTATTGAACAATGTGACTTTGTTTTATGTCATGAAGTAAGTTGAAAGATGAAAATTTTATTGAGAATCAAATATGTCGGAACTGCATATTGCGGCTATCAGGTACAACCGAACGGTATGAGCATTCAACAAACATTGAATGAAGCGTCACGAGCCTTGTTTGGTTGCGAATGTGATATTGTGGGGTGCAGTCGAACCGACAGCGGAGTCCATGCCAATGATTTTTGCGCCACAGTCGCGCAAAAAGGAATCGGCACGATGAAGACATTGATCCCGATTGAACGAATTCCGCTTGCCATGTCGGCACATTTGCCATCGGATATTTGTGTCTTTTCGGCATCTTGGGTTGAAGATGGATTTCATGCCCGTTACGATGTACGGGAAAAGGAATATCTTTACCGGATTTGTAATTCTTCCGTAAGGGATCCGTTTGAAGAGGATCGAGCGGCATATATACCGCGTCACATTGATGATGACGGAATTTTACGGATGCGCCGAGCAGCGGCTTTTTTAATCGGGACACATGATTTTTCGGCATATATGGCGCAAGGCTCAAAAGTTTCTTCCACCGTGCGTACCGTTGTGCGTTCCGAAGTGGAAAAAAAAGGGGATATGATCCTGTATCGTGTGGCAGCCAACGGTTTTTTGTATCACATGGTTCGAATTTTTGCCGGTACGTTGTTGGATGTCGGATTGGGAAAATTGACACCGGAAGATGTCATACGGATTACCGAAAGCGGTGATCGTGCCAAAGCGGGCATGACGATGCCTGCATGCGGATTGTATTTGAATCGTGTTCTTTACTGACACTGCCCGCTGTATTGAAATGCAGCAAACAAGTTCCCGAAAAGGAGGTGCGGATGCGGGGTGCGGAAGCAAGAAAAATCGTTTTTTCAAAAGTTTTTTCGGCGCAAAAAGACGGCTTCGCCGATCTCTTCGGACGTGCCGCGCAACGAATATTATGAAACAGCGTCGGCTCGTCTCGGAATTGTGCAGGTCATTTTATATCTGACATTGTTTGCGTATGTGATTCTTTCCTTTTTTGCCAATACCGAGTTGATTACATATCGGAATTTTTATTATTTTTTCAAAGATTTGAATGCTTCTTTTGATGCGGTTGATCTTTTCAATACGGATTCCGTTAGTTATCGAACCAGTGATGAGCAGAGTTTTACCTTATATCGTCAGGGACTTGCCGTGGCGGGAAATACCGGTGTGACCGTATTTTCGGCAACCGGGAGACAGTGCTTGAGCGTTTCCGTGGATTATCAAAATCCGATAGCAGTCGGGAGCGGCAAATATCTTTTGGTCTATGAATTGGGCGGTGTTCAATATTCGCTTTACAATTCCAATGCACAACTTTATTCGGGTGAATGTGATTATCCGATCAGCGCGGCGGCGGTTTCCGATTCCGGCATGTATGCGTTGGTGACCGCTTCCAAGGAATATACATCGACCGTTTCCTTGTACAGCAGTCAATTCTCTTTGTTAAATCGCTATAACAAAAACGGATATGTCATGGATGTTGCTATTGATGCAAAAGGAGAAACTGTTGCCGTTTTGACCACCTCGTCCGTCAATGGTGTGTTTTCAACGGCACTGCTATTGGCTGAACCCGGAAAAAAGGAGGCGATTGCCGAACCCATTGTGTCGGATTCCTTGGGATTGCGATGTTGTTTTACCGATTCCGGAAAGATTGCCGTGCTTTACAGTGACGGAATTTCCTTTTTGTCAAAACGAGGAAAAACGGAGGCAAGTTTGGACTTTGAAGGGCAACAACCGCAACTTTATGATGTCGGTGCCGACGGTGCGGTCGTTTCCTTGAAAAAAAATACGATTTCCGAAAAAAATATCGTAATAGTATTTGACAAAAACGGAAAAATAGTGTATAATGATGTTATCACGGAACGGATCGGTCAACTGTCGCGTTCCGAGGATTCGCTTTATTGGACGACGGATACCGGAGTCTCGCGATTGAATTTGCGGAACGGCTCCGTATGGTTCCATGAATGTGTGACCGACCGACGTGTCCTCTTGGCGGTGAGCGAGGAAGAGGCACTGATCTGTTCTCCGCAAAAAGCAATCTATTTGAAGTTCGACTCTTAATCGAACCGACTCTTGAAAGGGGAAATGAAATTATGAATGTGCAAATGATATTGGATATTTTATTTGTTGCTTTGGCTGCGTTTTTGATCGGCTTGGGGATTTATCGTGGATTTATCAAAAGTTTGATTCGCTCCGCAAAGGTACTTCTTTCTTTGATCCTTGCCTATTTTCTGGGGGATAAATTGGGGCTGCTGTTCAAAAATACATGGATCGGAAATTGGGTTTACGGCGGTGTTTACAACAATGTCAATGAATTTTATCAGAATGCTTCATCGGCAGTGAATCCCGATGAATTGTTGTCGAATTTTCCGGATTTTGTCGTAACGGATGAAGTTCGCCAAACCATTGCTGATGCAACGTCTTCCGAAAGCGGCAGTGCATTGGTCGAATCGGTTTCCAATGCCATCTCCGATCCGATCTCCACGGCAATTTCCAATGTCCTCGGATATGTTATTGTATTTGTTTTGGCTTTGATCGGATTGAGTGTGGTTGCATGGTTGTTGACGGCTGTCATTGAACGGATTGCTTTTTTGGGACTTGCCAATCGAATTTTGGGCGGTATATGGGGGGCTTTGACCGGTGCGTTGATTTTGTTTGTTTTTGCGTCGATCATCAAACTCTTTTTCGGAGGTACGGAGATTTATACGTCTTCCGTCGTTGTGAAATTTTTCGGGGATTCCGGTGTGTTGCAAGTTTTGCGGATTTTTGACATCGGTAGTTTGGTCTCCTGATTCAGCCGGCAGAAGATGGTATTTGATTGAATTTCAGTTTTCAAAAAGAGATACAGAAAAATGCCTGCCGCATCGGTGGGCTTTTCTGAAATGCGAAAGAAAGGAACCGATGGATTCGGAAAAAACTCATGGTCATGTGTTCAAAATGCCATAAACGTATGGCAGTGATCTTTGTTACGAAAATGGAGAACGGGGAAAAAACGACTCAGGGACTTTGCCTGAAATGTGCAAAGGAAATGGGGGTTCCCGTGGATAATATTGTTGGAAACGTGATGGGGCAGTTCGGAATGTCTCCGGAACAGTTAGAAGAGGCAGAAGAGGAAATGAACGGCTTGATTGCAAACGAAACGCCATCCGACTGTGACGATCATGAGGACGGCGGGGCACCGGCAATTGATTTGCCAAAGCTTTTCCGCGAGGCGGGATTGTTCGGAAACGGACAAGACGGCGAAAACGCTCCGATGCCGTCTCAATCGGAACAGACTGAAAAAAAATCGGATCGTTCCGAAAAAAAGCGCGCAAAAGAGGAAAAGAAATTGAAATTTTTACCGACATACGGTCGTAACTTGACTCAGTATGCGCGGGACGGCCGTTTGGATCGTATTATCGGACGGGATCGCGAGCTTTCTCGTGTGATTCAAATTCTTTGTCGCCGTCAAAAAAATAATCCCTGTTTGATCGGCGAGCCGGGAGTCGGAAAAACGGCAATCGCTGAGGCTCTTGCCATTCGCATTGCATCCGGCAATGTACCGTATAAGTTGCAGGGGAAAGAGATCTACCTGTTGGATATGACCGCATTGGTTGCGGGGACGCAGTTCCGCGGTCAATTTGAATCCCGTATTTTGGGATTGCTGAATGAAGTGCATATGCTCGGCAATGTCATTTTGGTCATTGATGAGGTTCACAATATTGTCGGAACCGGGGAATCCGAAGGGAGCGTGAATGCTGCCAACATTCTGAAACCGGCACTTTCTCGCGGCGAGGTACAGATCATCGGTGCCACGACCTTAAACGAATATCGGAAGTATATCGAAAAAGATTCGGCTTTGGAAAGAAGATTTCAGCCGGTTCTTGTCAATGAGCCGTCTGTTGAAGAGACGGTGGAGATGTTGGCGGGAATCAAGCACTACTATGAAGATTTTCACGGTGTCATGATTCCGGAAGATGTCCTCAAACGTGCCGTGGTTCTGTCGGAACGATATATTACCGATCGTTATCTGCCGGATAAGGCGATCGATCTCTTGGATGAAGCCGCTTCGGCATTGTCTTTGTCCTCGGCTCCGCTCAATGAGTCCTATCGCTTGCGTGACAGACTGCTGGCATTGAAGCAAAAGCGGGAGGACTTGGAATCCGAGATTGCCGGAAATGCGTCTGTGGAGCAGAACCGTTATGAAGAAATTGCCAATATCCGTGCCGAGGAGTTGAAACTTTCTGACAGATTGACAGAGATCGAGCCGGAAACACGGTGTGTGACATTGACAGAGAACGAAGTGGCAGATGTGATTGAATTATGGACGGGAGTTCCCGCAACGAACATTACGGAAAATGAATTTGTTCAAATCGATCAGTTGGAATCGCGCTTAAAGGCACGGATCATCGGTCAGGATCGTGCTGTCGAGGCGGTTGCCAAAGCCATTAAACGCAACCGTGCCGGAATTTCCTATAAGAGAAAACCGGTGTCCTTTATCTTTGCCGGACCGACCGGTGTCGGAAAAACAGAGTTGGTAAAGACATTGGCAAACGAATTGTTTCATTCTCCGGAAACTTTGATTCGCCTGGATATGTCGGAGTTTATGGAGAAGCATTCCGTTTCCCGGATCATCGGTGCACCTCCCGGATATGTCGGATATGATGAAGCCGGACAATTGACCGAAAAAATTCGTCGTAAACCGTATTCCATCGTACTGTTTGATGAAATCGAAAAAGCGCATCCGGATGTTTTGAATATTCTGTTGCAGATTTTGGATGACGGTCGTATTACCGATGCGCGTGGTAAAACGGTTAATTTTGAAAACACCGTCATCGTCATGACGACCAATGCCGGATCGGATCATACTGCTTCTACCGTTGGCTTCTCTTTTGGCGGCGATGATGCCGAAGATGCAAAAACACAAAAAGCGTTGGAAGGCTTTTTGCGTCCGGAATTTATCAATCGGGTAGACGAAATCATTACTTTCCGTCAACTGGAAGAGAACGATTTCGTGCTGATTGCGGCGATTCTGCTGGATGAATTGCGTCTGGCTTTGGCTGAAAAGCACATTGAATTGACTTATACGGATTCGGCACTTGCCGTGATCGCAAAACATTCGTATTCCCGAAAATACGGTGCGCGCAATATGCGACGGTATATCCAAAAAGAAATTGAAGATCGCCTTGCAGAACAAATGATTGCCGACTATACACATCGGTATTCACAAGCAAGAATTACCGGTGACGGTGACAGTTTGCAGGTTTCCTGCTTATAAGAGGGGTTTATGAACGGACGGAATGCAAGATGGCATCAAATGGCGGCTGACGAAGTTGCCCGACAATTGCATACCGATGCCGCCTGCGGATTATCCCGCAAGGCGGCTCGTTCTCGTTTCAAAAAGACGGGCGGGAATACTTTGTTTGACGGTGAGAACTGTCGGACATTGCAAGTGTTGCGTGAATTGGTTCCGGATTCGGCATGTTTGCTGTGTATCGGATCCATTCTTCTTGCCATGTTCTTTTTCCGATTTTCAGCGGGAATATTTGCAACGTTGCTGTTGTTGCTTTACTTTGCCGTATTGTTCGTTGCCATTCGGCGCGGCATTTATCATGAACAGCAAGCGATTGCTTATCGGATTCCGACCGTACAGGTCATCCGGGACGGAAAATGTTTGTCCGTATCGGCGCGTCGCGTCACTCCGGGAGATCTTCTTGTTTTACATGCCGGAGATATTGTACCGTGTGATTGCAGGATCGTGTATTCCGACAATCTTCGCGTTTTGACTTTGATGCCCAATGAACAGGGGGATGCTTGTTTTGTTGAATTTCCCAAGAATGCAGAAACGATCTATCCTTATCGCGCCGATACCTCGGCACCGATGTATGAAAACATGCTTTACGGCGGTTCCGAAATTTTAACCGGAACCGTGCGCGCGATTGCGGTGGAGATCGGTACGCATACTTTTTTGGGAGCGATGGAGCACTTTTCCGTGCCTGCCGAACGAAGTGCCGTGGGGCAACGACGCGATGCTTTTGCACCTCTCAAACCGTATTTGCGAGTATATGGTTTTTTGATGCCCTTGTTGCTTTTGGGGTTGACGATTTTTGCCGTGTTGCTGTCGCCCGGCAATGTCGGAATTGCCGAAATTCTTTTTTCGTTGTGTGCACTGTGCGGAACAGCGTCCCCCATGTTGTTATATACCTATTTTCGTGTCATCGCAATCTATGGGCAAGTCAATGGGATGACTGTTTTTCCGACGGAAAATCGAGTGATGATTAAATCTTCCGCCGCATCGGAAAAATTGAATACGGTTACGGATCTGTTTGTCGTTGGACATCGCGGATGTTCGGACGGTGTGTTGCATTTTCAATCTGCGATTGTCGGGCAGGAGGAGTTTCGTGGAGAGGATACCGGTTCAAATCCCCGTCTGCAACCGCTTTGTGAGGCATTTTGGCTGTTAAAAAAAGCTTCGGAAGCTTTAGCCGACAATGATTTTTCAAAAGGGGAAGACGATTCTGTTTTTTTGTCGGAATTGCTGCATGCTGCCGCTTATGATGTGGATGCGATGAAGATTCGGTTGCAAAAAGTCGTGCTTTCGTCTTTGACATCGGAAGAATGTTCGATTCATACGACATTGCAGGATCGCAATTTTCGATTGCTTTTTTCCGTTGATGAATCATGGATTGATCGGTGTATGTTGTATGAAAACGGCGGAAAGCGATGTGCGATCTCACCGGAGCATCGTGCGGCTTTGCACGGATTTTTTCACCGTTCTTTGCGAGAGGCGGGGCATGTGACGATTGTTGTCCGTCAAAACGAAGAGGGCATTTTTTCTTTGGTTGGCATTCTTTCCAAAAAGGAGCGATTGCAGGCGATTTTGTCGTCTGTTTCGGAAGAATTGACTCAATGCGGTATCCGGTTGCATTTCTTTTTGTGCGGCGAACGTTGCCGTGATGAAGAACTTTATGCTGCAGCGTGTCGATTGCCGCAACCGTACTTGGTACGCACACCGAAGACGGCAACCTTAACGGAAGAATTATTCAAACGCTATCCTGTTTTGATCGGATTTTCCAAAGAAGAGATTGCAAGATTGATGCGACGTTTACGGACTCAGGGACACAATCTTGCGATCATCGGAGGAAATGTTGACGATCGGTGGTTGTTGCAGGATTCAGCAGTCGTGATTTCTTGTGATGTTGTTTCTTACCATCAAAAAGGAATGGAAGAAAAGGTCATCGAGAAATTGCCGGGGGCAGGAAAGGAAAACAGTGCGCGCGCTTCCCAAGTGATGCGTCGTCATGCCGATGTAATCTTGCACCGTGCGGGACGTTTTTCCGGCGGTCTTGCCGCTGTATTGCAGGTATTATCCGATTGTCGGGCAGTTCGTCTCAAAATGCGGTTGTTTCTGCAATTTTTGATTCTTTCGCAATTGTCTCGTATTTGCGTGAGTGCTTTTTCAATCCTTTTCGGCTTGGGACCTGTTCATGGCGGAGAACTTTTATACAGTGGTTTTTGGGTTGAAACGATCGTACTGTTTACCGTAATCAAATGGAAATTGCCACAAAGTTGTTTGCGAAAATTGACTCGCTTTGACAGTACGGTGATCGAAAAACTGTTGATCGAACGGGAACGGTGGCTTCCGATTGTGGTCGGTAGCGCAATTGTAAGTGTCTACACGGCTGTTTTGGTTTGGACACGGGTTCTCAATGCGGAACAGGCGACCGTCTTTTTGTTTGTATCGCTGGTATTGTTGCAATTGTTACTGTTCTATCAAGTTCTTGCCCGGTTTGAGCAAACTGCCATGCGATCCCGCTTGGTGTCTCCCTGCTTGGCGATTCTTTTGCCGCTGATCCTTTTGTGCTTGCTGTCGATTTGGTTGCCGTCCGTACATGCAGCGACCGGTTTGGGATCCTGGCATCCCGTTACATTGTTGTCATTGCCATTGTTGCCGTTGGTTTATCTTTCGGCACGCAAATTTTTTGCTTTTTTGAAAAGATCGGCAAAATAGAACCGTCGTTGCGCATATAATGCAATAAAACATTTGATGCGGAAGGAAGGCTTTTATGATGAAGCGGTGCAGTACGGTTGATCTGCGAAAATTGGAGATTATCAATTTATGTGACGGAACACGATTGGGATATGCCTGCGATTTTGAATTCGATTGTGAGGACGCAAAAATTTTGGCGTTGGTCATTACGGGAAGTAATGGAATTTTCGGAATCGGGCGGGAGGACGATATTGTGATTCCATGGCACAAGATCGAATGTTTCGGCGAGGATACGATCTTGGTGCGGCTTTCTCCGTCCGATCTTTCCTGTTGCATGTGCCAGAAACCGAGAGGGAAACGGTTTCACTCCTCGTGATAAAATGTAAAAAAAATGTAAACACTGCGGGAAAATATTGCAAACAAAGGAAACCTATGATATAATATACCCACTTGTGCGGAAATCGCCAAGAATTTGAATACACACATCGGACGAGCGTTGCATCGGTGCCGCGAAAGCGGTTTTTGGCAACTGCGTCGCGGTGGTGGAAAAACCGAAGGAGGACATTTTCATGTCTGTTATTTCCATTAAGCAATTGCTTGAAGCAGGTGTTCATTTCGGACACCACACCAGAAGATGGAACCCCAAAATGCAGGAGTACATTTTCACGGAGAGAAATGGTATCTATATTATCGATCTCCAAAAAACGGTCAAAAAGTTTGACGAAGCTTACAATTTTGTCCGTGAGTTATCCGAGAACAACGGAACGATTCTGTTCATCGGTACCAAAAAGCAGGCGGCAGAGGCGATTAAAGAGGAAGCTACCCGTTGCGGAATGTACTATGTGAACGTTCGTTGGCCGGGCGGAATGATGACGAACTTCAAGACCATTAAGAAGTCCATCAATCGTCTCAACGATCTGTATAAGATGCAAGAGGACGGCACATTCGATTTGCTTCCCAAAAAGGAAGTTGCCAATATGCAAAAAGAGATTTTTGATCTGGAGAAGAGTTATGGCGGTATCAAGACCATGGAGCAACTTCCGGATGCAGTGTTCATTGTGGATCCCAAGAAGGAAAGAAATGCGGTTCTTGAAGCAAAGAAACTGGGCATTCCGGTGATTGCAATTGTGGATACCAACTGTGATCCCGATGATGCCGATTATGTCATTCCCGGTAACGATGATGCAATTCGTGCCATTAAGCTGATCTCTTCCGCTTTGGCAGATGCTGTAATCGAGGGTAAGCAGGGTGAAGCGACCGTTGAGGAGTCTGTCGAGGCAGAAGCGGCCGAGAATGTCGCAACGGATGCAGAGTAATTTTTTCGGAGGATAAAATCATGGCTAATATTACTGCAAAAGATGTAGCTGATCTTCGTAAAAGAACCGGTATCGGTATGATGGAGTGCAAAAAGGCACTGGTTGAAGCCGACGGTGATATGGAGGCGGCAATTAAAATTCTTCGCGAAAAGGGCGAATTGAAAGCTGAATCCAAAATGGCGACCAGAATTGCTGCCGACGGAATCGTCGAGTGCTTGAAAGATGGCGATTACACGGCGATGATCGAGGTCAATTCCGAGACGGATTTCGTTGCAAAGAACGATGCGTTCAAAGCATTTGTTTCCGATTTGCTCAAGATCATCATTGCTCAGAAGCCGGCTGATATTGATGCACTGATGGCTTGCAAATACGATGATGAAATGAATGTGGAAGCAAAACTCAAGGAAATGATCTTTAAGATCGGTGAAAAACTGACTGTCCGTCGTTTTGTTTTGGTTGACGGAATCACAAGCACTTATATTCACGGGAACGGTTCCATCGGTGTAATTGCAAAGTTCGAGACCAATGTTGCTGACAAACCGGAGTTTGCCGCATTTGCAAAGAATATTGCACTTCAGATCGGTGCATACCCGACTCCTTATCTCTGCCGTGAGCAGGTTCCCGCTTCCGTGTTGGAAGAAGAGAAGAACATTCTGTTGGCACAAATTGCCAATGATCCTGCCAACGCAAAGAAGCCGGAAGCAATCAAGTTGAAAATGGTCGAGGGACGTATTTCCAAGTTCTATGACAACAACTGCTTGGTTGATATGACGTATGTTAAGGATGAGGATATGAAGGTTGGTCAATATGTTGCCGCATCTGCCAAAGAAATGGGCGGAGAGATCAAAATCGTTGATTTCTACCGTTATGAAAAGGGCGAGGGCATTCAGAAAAGAGAAGAGAACTTTGCCGATGAGATCGCAAAGATGACTGCCGGAAAGTAAGACCTGATATGATATGAACAAACGGAGCAAGTTGTAATCAACTTGCTCCGTTTTAAGAAATCCGAATTGTATCTTTTACTATTTTGGAGGAAGAACAATGAATCAAATCGAAAAAAATACGGTTCAAGCCGAAAAACAGTTGAAGAAAAGTGAGTATGTTTCCTTTTTCCGTCAAAACGGCAATGGAACGCGAGTGATGTTTGTCGGAAATTCCATCACGCGCCACGGTGTCAAGCACGACATCGGTTGGCACAATGATTGGGGAATGGCGGCTTCTGCCGCGGACAAAGACTATGTGCATTTGGTTGCAGACGGTATTTTACAAAAAGATGCCAATGCGTCGTTTTGTATTTGTCAAGTTGCCGAGTGGGAGAGGAATTGTTACCACGGAGAGGATGTACTGGATTTGTATGCACCGGCACGTGCTTTTGCGGCAGATGTGATCATTATGCGGTTGGTTGAAAATTGCCCGAGAGATTCTTTTGATTCCGAACGATTTCAAGAAGAATATGGCGGGTTGCTTGCGTATTTGAATGAGACCGGAAAAGCAAAAGTCATCATAACGACCGGTTTTTGGAAGCATATTGCCGATGAAGCGATTCGTACCTATGCAAAAAAGAACGGATTCCCTTTGGTAGAATTGAATGATTTGGGAGAAGACGAGCGTATGAAGGCAATCGGTTTGTTTGAACATTCCGGTGTGGCGAATCATCCGGGAGATCTTGGCATGCAAGCAATCGCCGAAAAAATTTTAACCCAAATCGAAGCGATTCTGTAAAGGAACGTTCCGGTGGATCATCAAAAAACTCCGACGGACTTGCCGTCGGAGAAAAGCAAAGTTTGTGATCGGATTCTCCTTTCTGCTATTTCAAGTTTATGCTTGCTTTTTTTATGGAACTTTAAGATGTAAGCGGTACGGATTGCATGGCTTTTAGATACTGTTGTTTGAATTTTTCTTTGATTTCGTTTAGAAAATCGGTTGCATTCGATTGTTCCGACAACAATAGTACGGTTGTCAGTGTTCCGCACATATAGGCACCTGTTTCAATGTTGGAATAGGAGGTTTCGCTCATTTCCAAGCGTTCCGCCATTTCTCGTTGTGTCAAGTGCATTTGTGCTCTGGTCTTTAAGGCAAGAAGTCGTAATTCTTCTTTCAAAAGCCGTTCCTTTTCTGTTCTCACTCTATTTTTTCGATCACAAACGAGAATGATTTTACCATTGATTTCAACAAAATCCAACGGGGTGTACCTGTGATTCGACAGAAAAAGGTGTTTTTGCCCCCACTTTTGTGTTGTTCGTATCAAAAAATGCGAAAATGAAACCGTTCTGCCGCGCCTCTGTCTGTTGAGAGGCGCGGCAGAACGGTTTTAATCGGATTTCTTGAGGTCAAGTGTTCGCAGAAATGCATCGGTCAACAATGTTTCCGGTGCAACGCCTTGCAGTTGCAGCGGGGCATGCGCATCGGTGATACGTTCAAAGACCATGTGGCGCAAAACAGATAGGAGCGACGGTTCGATCCAATAGGAAAATGCGATGTGAGGTGCGTTTCTTTCATATCGTTTGAGCCGAAGATACAAGTCCAAACCATCGGAGGCATCGTGCCAAAGGTCGGCAAATACCACATCGAAGCTTTCTCTTGGAAATTGCCGTTCCATATAATCAAAAGCGTCGGATTGCACCAAACGGATTTTTTCCTTGTGCGGAAATTGATTTAGAATGTGATCTCGGAAAAGTTGAATGATCTCCGGATCCCGCTCCACAATTGTTAAGGAAGCAACTTCCTTTCGAGCAGTGACATGAAATGCATAATACCCCAATCCCAGTCCCAGAGTTAATACATTGCCGTAACTGGTTTGAATCGGTTGACGCATGGTTTCTACCTCATTCGGGGTGACGGTCATCCATTCAATCCCGTTTTCCAGCACGGCGGGAAATGAAAATTCGTCCGTGAAATATCCGATTTGCGGAATTTCACGAAACTCTTTTGTCAACAGCTGATGGTTGCAGACAAACGGTTCGTACGGTGCATAAGAATGCGTACAAAATTCCCATTTTCCACATGAGATGTTGGGAAAGCGGATGGTTTTTACATAGGCATCGGTATGGTATAGGTTCGGGTCCAGTCGTTGTAAGGACGGGATAAAATAGGATTTTTCCAAAAAGCGGTGCTTGGGTTGCTCGGCGGTATCCAATCCGCAAGCGGCACAGAGCAGGGTACGAAATGCTTCGTCGATGGAGACTTGACAATCGTTTGCCAAGGATTCGACCATCTTTTTTGTCAAAAAGCGAGGGTGATTGTTGATATATTCGCTGAGCAACTGCACAATGATGCGGTTGTCATGCATGACCTGTTTCAAAGTTTCGAGTGACATGAAAGGATTCCTCCGATGAACGATTACTTTTATTATACACTATTTTTTAGAATTTCGCAAGACCTTATTGACATTCTTCTTATGCCATGCTATAATTTCACTGTTGATGTTTCATGATAACCAATTGAAGGGAGTCAATTTGAAATGGAAATTGAAAAAATTGATCCGAATTTGCAAGTCAAGACCGATTTGAAGGAATCCGATCTGGTGTTTTATGATGTTCGCAACGCGCCGTTCTCTTTGCACGGATTCTACCATCCTCAGCAGGAACCGCAGTTCAAGCGGTTGCCGGATGATGTGGGGAACCATGTCAATGAGGGCGTGGCACATCTGTATCTGGACACTGCAGGAGGTCGGGTACGGTTTGCAACGGATTCTTTGTATATTGCAATCAAGGCGGAAATGCCGAGCATGTGCCGCATGCCGCACATGCCTTTGACGGGCAGTGCGGGGTTTGATCTGTATATCACCGATCCCGTCAGTGGTTCCGAACGGTATGTCAAAACATTTGTTCCGCCGGTCGAAGCGGAGGAAGGCTTTGAATCCATTATTTATTTACAGACACGGAAGATGCATTGGATTACCATCCATTTTCCGCTTTACAGTCCTGTCAACAACTTGTACATCGGTCTGCAAAAAGATGCTGCGCTGAAGGAAGGGCTGGCATACCGTCCGATGGATCCCGTTGTATATTACGGGAGTTCCATTACACAAGGCGGATGTGCGTCTCGCCCCGGAAATGCCTATCAAGCACTGATTGCCCAAAGGATGAATTTGGATTATATCAATCTCGGTTTTTCCGGTTCCGGAAGAGGAGAGGATACCATTGTCAACTATATGGCGGGCTTGCAGATGTCGGCTTTTGTGTCGGATTATGATCACAATGCTCCCACCGCTGAACACCTACAGGCAACGCATTGCAAACTTTATCAAACGATTCGTGCGGCACACCCGGATGTTCCGTATGTGATGCTTTCACGTCCGGATTATATGTGTAGTTCGGAGGAGAGTATCAACAGACGCGAAGTGATTCTGGAGACCTATCGCTTTGCAAGAACGCAAGGAGATCGAAATGTGTATTGGATCGACGGAGAAAGTTTGTTCCGTAGTCCGTATGCCAATTTGACCATGGTAGATGGATTGCATCCGAACGATGTCGGTTTTGCATTGATGGCGGACGCGATCGAATATGAATTGCGAACAGCATGGACAGACCGATGCTTATAAATTCCAATGCCGAAATAAGCGAAACTGTAGTGAAAATAGCCAAAAAAACGGTTTGCGTGGAAGAAAAAAGAAAAGAATCGCGTTTTTGGACTTGACAGAATGCGATTTTTGAGTATAATATTAAGTATATGTTTTCATTTTTTCAAAAAAATAACAAAGGAGATGCAAAAAAATGAAAAAATTATTGGCTTTGCTTTTGGCAATCGGTATGATGTTGGCTTGTTCGGCATGCTTTGCGGATGAGGATTCCAAAGTGGATCCGAATGCAAAATCGGAAGGAAGCATGACTTACGCACAATACGTTGCGGCAAGTAATGATGAACAGATCATCATTGAAGGGTTTGTGCAGGCAAAACAGTCTTGGTGGCAGGATAAAGCGACGATCTACTTGCAGGATGGCGAAGGTGCGTATTTTATCTACGAAATGGCATGCAGTCAACAAGCGTATGATCAACTGACCATCGGTACAAAAATTAAAGTAACCGGTTATAAGACGGAGTGGTCAGGGGAAGTAGAAGTTGCTTCCGGCGCAACGTTTGAAATTTTGGCAGGCGATACTTGGATCGCTGAAGCAATGGATGCAACGGCACTTTTGAATTCCGATGATTTGATTTTACATCAAAACAAGTTGGTGGCATTCAAAGGAATGACAGTTGCTCAGGTAGAATATAAAAACGGTGAACCCGGTGATGACATTTATGTCACCTTGTCAAAGGATGGCAAAGACTACAGCTTTTGTGTGGAAGCTTATTTGACCGATAAGAATACCGAAGTTTATTCTGCGGTCGGTGCTTTGAAAGTTGGCGATACCGTTGATGTGGAAGGATTTTTGTATTGGTATAACGGCATGAACCCCCATATTACCAAAGTTACCGTAAAATAATTCATGGATAGCAATTCAAAGAGCCGTCGGTGTTTACCGACGGCTCTTTTACAATGCCGAGATTTTGCAGACAGATGTGTTCGATCTTGCAAAGCATGACCGTTCCGATCTGATCGAGTGTGTTATCCTTCCAACTGCCTTCCGAGAAATCCTGCCGCGGTGAGAATCAGTTTGGTTTCGACTTCACCGATCGGAAGATTGGAACGTGCCTCCGTACCATGGTCGGCAACGGATGCCACACAACCGACAAGATCCCCCTCGCTGATGATCGGCATGGCGCAACGAATGTGATAGTCTCCGCCTTCGGCAAGAATCGGAATTTCTTTGGCACCCTCATGATATACATAAAGAGAACGGTTCTCTATGATTTGCTCCAACTCCGGTGAGAGTGTTTTGTCGGCGTGATCTTTTCGCGGAATGCCGGAACAGGCAATGATGGCATCGCGGTCGCAAATAATGACGGATAGGGAACATGTTTTGTGCAACGTTTCTGCATATTGTGCGGCAAAGCCGGTCAGCTCACCGATCGGGGAATATTTTTTGAAAATGACCTCTCCCTCACGGTCTGTATAAATTTCAAGAGGGTCGCCCTCGCGAATGCGCATTGTTCTGCGAATTTCTTTCGGAATGACCACACGTCCGAGGTCGTCGATCCTTCTTACGATTCCGGTTGCTTTCATAAAGCACCTCCATTGGGAAAAATATAGGCTTGGTTTATTTCTATTATTTGTTCCGATTCACTTTTTTATCCGAATTTTCATTTGGAAAAAAATAGGGAATTTTCGTTTGTTTCGTCGTTTCCGGCGGCTTTGAAAGATGAATTGTTATGAAAAAGGTTGACAAATGTTTGTACTTGTGATATAATGTACACTGTGATATCGAGGCATATTTGAAAAGATTTTTGGGCAAAAACATGTTGCGACTGCATGAAGGATATTTTTGATTTGCGGGTTGAGTAATGGAAAAACTTTTTGTCCTTTCGGTATTTTTGTTATAATGGGGGATCAAACGGTATGTACCAACATTTTTTGAAAAGAATGATTGATTTGTTGCTTTCCTTTGTCGGAATCGTTATTTTGGCAATTCCGATGGGAATAATTGCCATAGCGATTAAACTGGATTCCAAAGGACCTGTTTTTTTCAAACAAAAGCGCGTGGGATTACATAAAGAATATTTTGATATTTTGAAGTTCAGAACCATGCGCACGGATACTCCGCACGATGCGCCGACGCATGAATTGAGCGATCCGAAAAAGTGGATCACCAAGGTCGGCGGTTTTTTGCGTAAAACGAGCTTGGATGAATTGCCTCAATTGTTTAATATTTTTACCGGAAAAATGAGTGTGATCGGTCCGCGTCCGGCACTTTGGAATCAAGAAGATCTGATTGCCGAACGGGATCGGTACGGAGCGAATGATGTGAAGCCCGGATTGACCGGTTGGGCGCAGATCAACGGACGGGATGAATTGGAAATTCCGATCAAGGCAAAATTGGATGGTGAATATGTGACGCACATGAGTTTTATCTTTGATTGCAAATGTTTCTTTGGGACGATTGCCTCCGTATTGCATTCCGACGGTGTTGTGGAAGGCGGAACCGGGGAATTGAAGAAACAGGCGCAAGCCACTGTCGATTCATCTGATGCAAGCGACTCGGAAGAGGTTCTCAAATGAAAAAAATATTGATTACCGGTGCGGGAAGTTATATCGGCTCTTCTTTTGAGACGTATATCAAAACACGATTTCCGAATGACTACACGGTGGACACCGTGGATATGATCGACGGAACATGGCGCAATAAAAGTTTTTCCGGTTACGATGCGATTTTTCATGTTGCCGGAATCGCCCATTCGGACAACGGAAAGATCAGTGCCGAAAAAGAACGGTTGTATTATGCGGTTAATACGGATTTGACTGTGGAAACTGCGAAAAAAGCAAAATCGGACGGCGTCAAGCAGTTCATTTTTATGAGTTCCGCAATCGTTTACGGGGACAGCGCGCCCATCGGAAAGCAAAAAAGAATTACCAAAGAAACGCCCGTATCTCCCGCAAATTGTTACGGAGACAGCAAGGTGCAGGCGGAGAACGGGTTGCGTCCGTTGAATGACGAATCGTTCAAGGTGGTCATTCTTCGACCGCCCATGATCTACGGAAAAGGGAGCAAAGGAAATTATCCGTTGCTTGCTAAATTGGCACGCAAGATGCCACTTTTTCCGGATGTTAAAAACGAGCGTTCGATGCTCTATATCGAGAACTTATGTGAATTTGTGCGCTTGATGGCGGAAAATGGGGAACAGGGCATTTTCTTCCCGCAGAATGAGGTTTACAGCAATACAAGTGAATTGGTCAAGTTGATTGCCGCGGAACACGGAAAAAAAGTCCGGTTGCTCAAAGGTTGCACTGGGCTTTTGAAGTTGGTCGGTCATATAACGGGATTGGTCAACAAAGCATTCGGCAACCTGTCCTATGATATGGAAATGAGTGAATATCGGATGCCGTACCGGATATACGGATTGGCGGAATCCATTGAGGAGACGGAGAAAAATGATTGATGCAACTGCGATTATTATGACAAAAAACGAAGAAAAGAATATTGTGGATTGTTTGCGGTCAATGAATGGGTTTGCAAAACGTTGTGTGGTGATTGATTGCGGCAGTACGGATGATACGGTTAAATTGGCAAAGGAAAACGGTGCCGATGTCTATTTTCATGAGTTTGAATACTATGCAAAGCAATTTAACTGGGGGATTGAATCGACCGGAATTGATACGGAATGGATCATTCGTTTGGATGCAGATGAACGGTTTCCGAAAGAACTGTGCGACGAGATCGAAGAGCTGATTCGAAAATATGCCGATCAACCGATGAACGGGATCACCATTGAAGCAAACTTCTTTTTCCTAAATCGTTGTATGAAACACGGTTTGCGCAATAAGCGGAAAATGATGATGTTCAAAAGATCTTGCGGAAAAATCGAAGACAGACGGCGAGATGCGCACAGTGTAATTTCGGAAGGCTTTTCCGTGAGTACCAAGCATAAGTTTTTGCACTATGATTTCAAGAATTTGGATAGCTATATCAAACGATACAATTGGTACGCCACCCGTGAAATGCAGGATTATATTGATTTTGTCCACGGTGCTTCAACGGAGATCAAAACAGATAAGGCAATTTTGAAGCAGCGTAAAAAGAAGTTTGGATTCTATTACAAGATGCCGAAATATTTCCGTGCATGGGCATGGTTTATCTACAATTATATTTTCCGAGGCGGTTTTTTGGACGGCAAAGAAGGTCTTGTGTTTTGCTTTTTGGAATGTTATTGGTATCGGTTGTTGGTAGATGCCAAAATTTTTGAATACGAAAAATGCGGCGGTGAGTTTGAAAAACTGAAGGCGATTGATTGAGGGAGTGGGCGATCATGAGTTTAGACAAAGTGGAAATATGGGTACATGATCATATACTCAAAAATGATAAGATACGTCATTTTTGTTACGGATTATATCAAAGAGTATTGTATTTGTTTTCTTCCAAATTTCAGTGTGAAGGGAATATATCGGTCATTACACCGGATGACGGATATGAATATCTTTTCGGGTATTACGATAAATGTCCGTGGAGCGATGATGGACGCTATCTTCTTGCCTTAAAAGTCAAAAATGCATCTGCGGAAGCAGATGCGACTACCCCTGCCGAAATTGTTAGAATTGATCTGAATCAAAAGAATATTTGCGAAACATTGGCAAGAACCCATTGTTGGAATGTTCAACAGGGGTGTATGGCACAGTGGTTGGATAACCATACCATTCTTTACAATGATTATCGAAACGGAAACTATTGTGCTGTTATATTGGATTTGCAGAGTAAAACAGAACGGATTATTGAACGACCTGTATATACCGTGTCTGCAGACAAAAGAACCGCGCTTTCGCTCGATTTTTCAAGACTTCATCGACTTCGTCCGGGATATGGCTATGCCAATGTTCCGGATCGGACGAAAGGAAATCTTTGTCCGAATGAAACTTGTATTTGGAAAATTGATCTTATCAGTGGTAATGTTATTCCGTTACTTACATATCATGATTTTTATGCGTTTGAAACAAGACCTGAAATGGTAGATGCAGAACATAAAGTGAACCATTTGATGAT
>CAZUYA010000002.1:0-94465 GCA_964624685.1 uncultured Ruminococcus sp.
CCCCTGTAGTGGGAGAAGGCGCGTTGCGCCGCACACGCAAGTGTGACGGAAGGGTTTCATTTTCAATGCAAAAAATTCAAGCTTCCTCCTCCGAACCGTGCGACACTCGGCGCAACGCGACTGATACGCTAATTATATCACATTGCGCTCAATTTTGCAAGTGATTGTACGAATTCTGTCCAAACAAAACGGCGGTGCAAAGTCAACCACGTTTGCACCGCCATAAATTCATTCATCCAAATTCATCATGCTTTGCCTACAGAACCGAACAATTCCATCTTTTCTTTGACGGTTGCTTTAATTGCTTCGGTACCGGGAGCCAACAACTTTCTGGGATCAAATCCCTTACCGGACAAATCCTTGCCTTCTTCCACATACTTGCGGGTAGCCGCCGCAAAAGCAAGCTGACACTCGGTATTAACATTGATCTTGGAAACGCCCAAAGAAATTGCCTTTTGAATCATATCTGCCGGAATTCCCGTTCCGCCGTGAAGAACCAGGGGCATTTGACCGACTTTTTCGGAAACAGCCGCCAAAGTCTCAAACGAAAGACCTTTCCAATTTGCGGGATATTTTCCGTGAATATTACCAATGCCTGCCGCCAACATCGTAACACCGAGGTCGGCAATCATCTTGCACTCGTTGGGATCGGCACATTCACCCATGCCTACAACACCGTCCTCTTCGCCGCCGATGGATCCGACTTCTGCCTCAAGAGACATGCCCTTTTCGGCACATACGCGAACCAACTCCTGTGTTTTGGCAACATTCTCTTCAATGGGATAGTGAGAGCCGTCAAACATAATGGAAGAAAAACCTGCCTCGATGCATTTGTAGCATCCCTCGTAGGAACCGTGATCCAAATGCAGGGCAACGGGAACCGTGATCTTGAGTTCCTCAATCATCGCCTTGACCATATCGGCAACCGTCTTATAGCCGCACATATACTTACCTGCCCCCTCGGAAACGCCGAGAATCACGGGCGAATTCAATTCTTGCGCAGTTTGAAGGATCGCCTTGGTCCACTCCAAATTGTTGATATTGAATTGACCGACCGCATAATGTCCTTCCTTTGCTTTGGTAAGCATCTCTTTTGCAGAAACCAACATCATAAACCTCCTGATAATCAAAACTGAAATTTTCAAACAATAACATTATATACCAAAATTCATCAAAAATCAAGAGCTTTTTGAACTTCCCGCAAAGTTTTATAAAAAATTCATGAAGTTTTGGCTTTTGCGGCATAATAAATGCACTTTGATTGAACAAGTGAGGGATCGTTATGAAAAAAACGAAAGATTCAGTCCACCGGATCATGGATGGAAATATCGCACATGCGATCTTGCGCTTCGCCGTTCCCAATATCATCGCACTGCTTGCCGTGGCGGCATATTCACTTGTCGATTCCTATTTTGTCGCCGAACTCGGCAGTGCCGCCACCGGTGCCATCGGAATCGTTTTCCCGTTTCATGTATTGATGCAAGCCATCGGCTATACGCTCGGCATGGGGGCAGGCAGTTTAATCTCCCGTGCACTGGGATGTCAAAATGTAAAGCAAGCAAGCCGATTTGCTTTGGTCGGTTTTTCCGTTGCCGTTTTGTGCGGTCTGATCGTCACCGTATTCGGACTGGTGTTTTGTGACTCGCTTTTGCGAACACTCGGCGCAACGGACAGTATTTTACCGTATGCGCGTGCATATGTCATGCCTCTGCTCTACTCCGCACCTGCCATGTGCACAACCTTTGTCCTCAGTCAGTTGTTGCGCGCCGAAGGAAAAGCAACGGCTGCCATGGTCGGACTCACCGTTGGTAGTATTTTGAATATTCTTTTGGATCCATTATTCATTTTTCCTTTTCAACTCGGTATATCCGGTGCGGCAATTGCAACGTTGATCAGTCAAACGGTCGGCTCACTGATTTTGCTCTCCGTCTATTTGTTTCATCACAGTCGATTGCGACCGTTTGAAAAAGCTCGTTTATCCGATTTTACCGTGATCGGAAAAATTTTGATTACCGGAGCTCCGTCCTTATTTCGACAAGGATTGTCCGGACTGGCAACCATCTTGCTCAATCGCGCCGCTGCCGACATATCGGATACGGCTGTATCTGCCATGTCCTTGGTATCGCGTTTGTTTTTATTGATTTTCAGCATTTGTCTTGGAATCGGACAAGGGATGATGCCGATTGTCGGCTATCATCACGGTGCGAAACAACCCCAAAAAATGAAAACCGCCTATGGATTCGCTTTGGGCGCATCAACCGGATCCATGCTGCTCATCAGTATTCCGCTCTTTCTATGTGCGCCGCAACTCATCACACTGTTCCAAAATCATACGGAAATTTTTGAAATCGGAACCGCTGCATTACGTGCACAAAGCGTGGTTCTCTTCACGCATGGTTTTGTCACCTGCACCATCCTGTTTCTACAAGCAACCGGAAAAGCATTCCGCGGAACCTTGCTGGCATCTGCCAGACAAGGGATCTTCTTTCTCCCTCTGATTTTCTTTTTACCGCAACGATTCGGAATCCTCGGTATCGAATGGGTACAACCCACAGCCGACTTTTTAACATTTTTGTTTGCGCTCCCATTTGGGGCAACCTGCTTGCGGATGTTAAAAAGCAAAAATAATGATTCTTTTTTGCAAATTCGGTAGACAAAAAAGCAAAATTATGGTATAATAAATATAAATATACCAAGGAGGGCATTTCCGTGGAGATTCTCAATCTATATCCGGGCTCTTTCGGTTCCAATTGCTATGTCTTGCTGTCTGACGGACATGCCGCAATCATTGATCCGTCAGCCAATGCAAGCGTCATTTTGGATACCATTGCTCGGCACAATGCCACCCCGGATCTGATCTTGCTGACGCACGGTCACTTTGACCACATGTTGGCTTTGAATGAACTTTATCAAAAAAGCAGCCTTCCCATCTACCTGCATGCTTCGGATGCCGATTTTCCGTCGGACGCGCATAAAAATGCTTTTTTTTACTTTTTTCATCAGGAACAGACCTATCCGTCTCCAACGCACCTACTTCAAAATGGGGACCTGTTAAAGCTCGGAACCGATACCATTCAAGTTCTCCATACCCCCGGTCATACACCCGGTTCTGTCTGCTATCTGTGCAACGAGCAGACTCTCTTTACAGGCGATACTTTATTTGACGGCGGTGTCGGACGTTGCGATCTTTACGGAGGAAGCGCAACAGACCTGAAACAGTCTTTGTCTTTACTCGATACACTTTCGCCGTCTTTGGTCATCTACCCGGGGCACGGCGAAAGCACCACATTAGAGGATGCTCTTATAAAATGCAAATGAAACGGCAGATTCCGTTTCACCGTTTTACTGCTCTTTGTTATTTCCCTACAGAAAGGATATTTCAATCATGGACTATCAAAAGCTTGCTTCCCTTCTTTTCCCGCACGTGACACAAACACCTGCCGATATGGAACTGCAATACCCACCGCGTTCCCTTCCGGAAGGTGCCAAAGTCACCCGTTTTGCTCCCAGCCCAACAGGGTTCGTCCATTTCGGAGGATTGTTTCCTTCTACCATCGGCGAACGACTGGCGCATCAAAGCGGCGGGATCTTTCTCCTCCGCATTGAAGACACCGATGCAAAACGTGAAGTAGACGGTGCCGCCGAAGGATTGATCCGAACTTTGGCACACTATGGCATTCACTTTGATGAAGGGGCTGTCATCGGCAATGACGGAACCGTTTGCGACAAGGGGCAATACGGTCCATACCGTCAAAGTCAGCGTGCCGCCATCTACCATGTCTATGCCAAGCAGTTGGTATCGGAAGGAAAAGCATATCCCGTTTTTACGACACGCGAAGAATTGGAAGCCCTGAATGCCACCGATAAAAAAGCCGAAATCAAAGCCAAAGATTGGCACGAGGATCAATCCGAACAACGAGAGAAACTGTTAAAAGCACGTGAAATCACCTTGGAAGAAGTCGAAACCCATCTTGCCAACGGTGATCCGTTCGTTTTGCGTTTGTTGGCAGACGGCGATCCGGAAAAGAAAATACGCTTTACGGATTTGATCAAAGGCAACTTGGAAATTCCGGAAAACGATGAAGATTTTGTTTTGCTCAAATCGGACGGGATTCCCACCTATCATTTTGCGCATGCGGTGGACGATCATCTGATGGGGACAACACATGTGATCCGCGGCGAAGAGTGGCTTCCGAGTCTGCCGAAGCACTTGATGCTCTTCCGTTATCTCGGATTCCGCTTACCCAAATACATGCACATCGCACAGATCATGCGTTTGGATGAAAGCGGAAACAAGAAAAAGCTTTCCAAGCGTGATATGGGGGCAAATTTGGACGATTACAGCCGCATGGGATATGCTCCAGCCTGCGTCTGCGAATACATTATGACCTTGCTCAATTCAAACTATGAAGAATGGCATATGCAAAATGCGGACAAGCCCTACACCGATTTCCCGTTCAATATCAAAAAAATGAGTAATTCCGGATGTTTATTCGACTTCAACAAGCTGAACGACGTTTCCAAAAACGTAATTTCCCGTATGAGTGCCGACGAAGTTTATACGCAACTGACCGAATGGGCAAACGCATATGATTCAGAGTTTGCCACTCTCCTTTGCGCCGATCCCCAATATACCAAGGCAATCCTTTCCATCGGTCGAGGCGGAAAAAAGCCGCGAAAAGATTTTGCAACGTGGGCTGATGTCAAAGCGTGTATCGGATTCTTTTATGATGAGCTGTTTACGATCAAAGATTCCTACGAAGAACGATTTGACCGCAACGACATCAAACAAGCACTGCAAAGCTTTCTTGCCTCTTATGACCATGCTGACGACATGAACACATGGTTTGACAAGATCAAGAGCATAGCAGACAGCATCGGCTATGCCTCCGATATGAAACTCTATAAAGCCTCTCCGGAACAATTCAAAGGAAATGTTGCCGATGTCAGCATGTTCCTGCGCATTGCAATCACCGGCATGCTCAACTCCCCGGACATGTACGCGGTCATGCAAACATTGGGAGAACAACGGATTCGGCAACGCATCCAAGCAATGATCGAAACACTGTAATTTTTTGATTTTCACGCATACAACACGAAAGGCAGATAGATACTTATGGAAGAAATCGAAAGAAACTTTATACACGACATCATTGATGCCGATTTGTCGGAAAATCCGAACCTCAAAATTCACACACGCTTCCCACCGGAACCGAATGGATATTTGCACATCGGTTCGGCAAAAGCGATCATGATCAACTATCAGGTCGCAAAAAAATATAACGGTACCTTTAACCTGCGTTATGACGACACCAATCCCGCAAAAGAGGACAACGAGTATGTGGAAGCGATCTATCGTGACCTGACTTGGCTCGGTGCCGTTCCGAACGGCGGCATATTTTACGGTTCCGATTATTTTGATCAATGTTATGAATTTGCCGTCAAACTCATCAAGGACGGAAAAGCCTATGTCTGTGACCTTTCAGCCGATGAAATGCGCGAATATCGCGGTACTTTGACCGAACCCGGAAAGAATTCCCCCTACAGAAACAGAAGTGTGGAAGAAAACTTAAAGCTGTTTGAACAAATGAAAAACGGTGATTTTCCGGACGGATCCCATACTTTGCGTGCCAAGATCGACATGGCAAGTCCCAACATGAACCTGCGCGATCCGGCAATCTATCGCATTGTGCATACCGATCATCACCGTCAGGGGAACAAATGGTGCATCTACCCGCTTTACGATTATGCACACCCCATTCAGGATGCCCTGGAAGGAATTACACACTCCCTCTGTTCCTTGGAATTTGAAAATCATCGTCCGCTTTACGAATGGGTTATCAATAACATCGGATTTGAGCAAAAGCCGAAGCAACGGGAATTCGCCCGTTTGAATGTGACCAACACGGTCATGTCCAAACGATATTTACGCTATCTGGTGGAAAACGGAATGGTAGACGGATGGGATGATCCGCGTATGCCGACGCTTTGCGCACTCCGTCGGCGCGGCTATACGCCTGCCGCCATCTTTGATTTTGTCACACGTGCCGGTGTCTCCAAAGCCGACAGTTTGGTTGACATCGGACTGTTGGAACATTGCATTCGCGAAGAATTGAATACAACAGCACAACGCCGAATTTGTATCCAAAAACCGATCAAAGTCGTCATCACCAACTACCCGGAGGGACAAACCGAATACTTTGATCTCCCCAATCATCCGCAAAATCCGGACGCGGGAACGCGCAAAGTCGCTTTCACACGGGAAATCTATATTGATGAAGAAGATTTTGCCGAAGTGCCTCCGCCAAAATTCTTCCGTCTCAAGCCGGACGGCGAGGTACGCCTGATGGGGGCATACATTATCCGTTGCAACGAAATTATCAAAAACGATGACGGCTCTGTTTCCGAAATTCACTGTACCGCCGATTTGGAATCCCGTAACAATAATCCGATCGACGGTCGGAAGATCAAAGGAACCATTCACTGGCTTTCGGCAGAAGCCTCCGAAACGACCACGTTGATGCTATATGACAAACTCTTTACCATTGAAAACGTGAATGATATTCCGGAGAATCAAACTTACAACGATTATCTCAATCCGGATTCGCTCATCAAATTGGAAAATTGTCGCATCGAGCCATGCTTGAAGGAAGCAAAACCGGGGGAACAGTTCCAATTTGTTCGTGTCGGCTACTTCTGCAAAGATATCAAATACGAGAACACCTTCAATCGAGTGGTTGGTTTGAAAGACAGTTTCCCCAAAAAATAAAATATTTCAAACAGCGGCAGACATAGTTAAATGTCTGCCGCTGTTTTCGGAAACAAAAAATGCGGCAAATTCTCGCTGATCATGCATATCGCCTTTTGCGAAAATTTGCCGCTTCCATCTACAAACTTCAATCAATTCAATGCCGCTTCCACAGCAGATTTGAGCGTTTCGTAACTCACAGAACCTTGATATTCGGCAACAACAATATTGTTTTGATCCAAAACCAACGTTCTGGGATAGGAACCGAGACCGCCTAACTTCCAGTAGTAAGCGTCATTTGTATCATACCCGAACAAAATATCGTAATTCGACCAATTGGAGGCAATATAGTCAACCGGATCTTCCCAATCCATATCGGCATGAAACGCCGCAACCGTAATCTGATCCCCGTATTCCTCGGCGATCCGTGCAAAGTGCGGCATTTCCTGCACGCAAGGACCGCAGGAAGTGTACCAGAAATTGATGACAGTCACTTTTCCGATGGTATCGGAAATATTGAAGGTTCCGCCATCTCCAACCAACAATGGCAAATCTGCTTCATAACACAGGTCGCCGACTTGATAACCGAATGCAGCGAAATCACTTCCGGGCGGTGTGGAATCGGTATCCTCACCGGGTGCTTTGTCAATTACATTATAGTAAATCAAAACAACAGCAAGTAACAGGATCATGAAAACCGTGATTCCGATTTTCAAAATCTTGTTTCTCCGTTTGATCTTTGCATTGTGTTCCTCGGCAATGCGTTCGGCTTCCTCAACCGTTACACCTTCGATCTCGTTCGGTGCCAACAACGGCTTCCCACCTTTCCATCGAATGGCTTTGGTCGGACAAACCTGCATACACTCACCGCAATTGATACATTCAGCATCACCGACGTGGCGAATATCCATCTTACAATGGCTGACGCAAAGACCGCAATCGGTACATTTCGAGCGATCCACCTTGATGCCTAAGATGGAAATCCGATTGAATAATCCATACAATGCCCCCAAGGGACAGAAGAATCGGCAGAAAAACCGATAAATGAAAACCGCTCCGATCAAAAAACTGACCATCAACAAAAATTTCCATGAAAAAATAGGTCCTAACATCCGAAAACTTCCCGCATTGACCTGATTGGAAAGCAAACCGATCGCGCCTTCCAATGTCCCCGCCGGGCAGATGTATTTACAAAATGCCGGAAGAGGAAAATCTTTGAACATATAAATTAACGGAAGAACAATAACAAAGACAACCAAGATCACATACTTAAAATAGGAAAGGACTCGCGTGATCTTGCCTTTTTTCAATTTCGGTGTTTTAATCTTATGCAAAAGTTCCTGAATCAAACCAAACGGGCACAAAAATCCGCAGATCCAACGTCCGAGCAAAATTCCGTACAACATGATAATGCCGACAACATAATACGGCGTTCTGGCATCGCTTGCCGCCAAAGCATTCTGTAAAGCTCCCATGGGACAGGCACCGGAAGCACCTGGGCAGGAATAGCAATTCAATCCGGGAGTGCAAACGTTTTTCAAAGGTCCCTGATAGATCTTTCCGTTTTGAAATCCCTTCAGATTGGCATTAAAAAGAAGTGCCGCATATAACTGGATCAATCGTCTTTTGGTCGGCAAATGCGCTTTTATCCACTTTAACATCTCGATTCTCCTCTCTCCTTATCCCAATCCGATACACTCGGTACAAATCCGAACCGCTTTGGCAAGAACATCCCCCATACCACCGTTCAAAATGCCGAGTACAATGAACAAAAAGGCAATCAACACCACCGCAATACGTACCGCCGTTATATGCCAAGAACGGCTGATTGTCGCACTTTGCACATTCCGTTCGGGAGAACGGGACAGAGCACACAACAAAATACCGGTTAGCAACACTGCCGTCATCACGCCGGCAAGTAAGATCCAAAGCGTACCAAGAACGGACGGAGTAATCGAATGTGAAAATCCCGCAAAAATAAGCACAAAGGTACATATACACAGGCAAACGATCGGCAAAACCAATGCCAACGTTTTGACAGCATCCCGCCGAGTCCACATCATGCTCTCATGGATTTCTTCGGATTTCGACTTTCTTCTCGGTGTCGCGGTCGCCAAGATTCCTTTCAGTGCCTCGATCTGCCGCCGACGGCTCCAATCATTGAACAATCGCACCGCAATGCAGGTTCCGAATGCGATCACGCTACACAAAATCACCAACCGAATGGCTGCAAACACATCCCCGTTCAAATTGTCCAATGTAAAATTTTCAGCGTCGAATAAATAGAGCATCGGGGGGATCGCGCAAATCACGCAAACACACGTACAAAGAACGCGGTTACAAAAACGAATCCGATATCCGCGACGCAATGCTTCGCGCTGTTGCGGCGAAACATCGGCATCATCGATCCGTTTCAACAATCGCGAGATCGTTACCTCCGGCTCAACGGTCGCACGCGCGCGCGGCTTCTCGACAGGAAACACCCACGTTAAAATCGCACCGACAACGACCGCGCCGATACACAGATACACCAAACCCGCGATCTTTTCAAATTGTTCAGCCACACTTTCTCTCGAAAACGGATTTTCTCCGCTGTTGTATATGGCGATACAAGATCCGATCAAACAAACTCCTACGGCAATCAACAAGATCGATAAAACAATACCGTAAATCAAATGCAATCGCCCAACGGCTGATTTTTTCATATAACCTCCTCCCGTGAAGACGGACATCACGGCAATGCTCTTTTGTGATAACCAATCCCTATGTCAACGAGTTTTGCGGCAACGCTCAAAACACTCTCTCCGAACGATTCCCCACAGACACAGGAATATATAAAATGCGATACAGCAATAGACGAAAGCATTGCCGATCCTACTATACAACGTCGTATGTGTTTTCAATTCCACATCGGCAACGGCATAATCTTTCGTCAAAGCGTCGATCCAAGCCAAATGTTCGCCGCGATCCGTAATGACCGCAGAAATTCCGGTATTTCCGGAACGCACCAAATACCGTCCGCTTTCAATCGCCCGCAACATCGCCTGTGACTCATGCTGGTAGATCGCCGCCGAATCATAAAACCAGGAATCGTTACTGGACAGCACCAACATTTCGGCACCGGCACGCACGCTATCCAAGGACAGCTCTTCATAAATAGAATCAAAACAGATCAACGCACCCAACTTTCCGCATGCCGTATCCAAAATTGCAGGATCCGTTCCCGCACTCAAATTGTTATCCATCACCATCGAAAACTCTCCTAACGGAGGTACCAAGGTCAAGATCAGATCTTTCATCGGAATATATTCTCCGAACGGAACCAAATGACGTTTCAAATAACAGGTTTCGGCAATCGTTCCGTCCGGATCAATCTGATACAATGCGTTGTAGCGGTTTTCCGCTTCATCTCGAAACAAGGCTCCCACGATCAATGTCACATTGCATTCCCGAGCCAGATCGGACAAATACAGTTTCACATCCGACCGCAGATTCAGCGAATACGGAAATACCGTTTCCGGCATGACAATCAACTCGGCACCTTCTTCAGCCGCTCGGCGCGTCATATCGGCATAAATCGCTTTTGTTTTCGAAAGGCTGGTCGAATCATCCCATTTTTCATGAGAATTGACATTCCCCTGCAAAACCGCAACACGCACCGTTTTCTCGGACGGCGTTTGAAAATTCATCATCCCAATCCCTAACAGGAAATTCGAGGCGACAAGCAATACCGCCATCGCAATGCAAAACACCGAGCGACGAGGACGAAAGCGATACAGAACGGCATATGCTAACAATCCGTTGACCAAAAGCAACAAGAAGCTGACAAAATAAGATCCGAACAACGATGCCGACTGCAACATCGGCAACAGCTTGACTTGTCCTAAACAGAGTCTCCCCCACGGGACACCCGTCCAATGTAATGTGGACGACCATTCAAATACCGTCCACAATGCCGAAAAGACAAACGGGCGCAATAACGGCGCACGTTGAAATACTTCAGTCCGATGAAGAAGCTTGAACAACAAAAAGACAAATCCGCCGGGCAACGCCTGTAATAAGGGCAGACCGATCCATCCCGCCGCAACAATGAATATCGAAGAAAAACGATCAATTCCGACCGACTCCAACGGATAAAGATATAAAAACCAGTGGTAGATTATAAAATAATAAACATAGATCGTTAAAAAGCCATACCAATAGGTCTTTCCGAGACCGTATTTTGAAGTACCGCACAAACGATAGGCACCGATCAACAAAGGAATCAATGTAAACCATTCCAAAAAGCCGATTTGCGGAAAGATCAAAGTCAATGCGGTCAACCCAGCACCGGACAGCAAATACGGCAAGATTCGTTTTTGCTTTTGTTCCGTCACAATGTACCTCCTCCTTCAAATTCTTTTAAGAACCAAATCTGTTCTTGCGGCAACTCAAAAGACTTCCCCTCCAAATATCGCAGATAACTTTCTCCTTCACAATGCTTAAAAGTCAATCGAAAAGCATACAATGCCTGATATTTATAGCCTTTTGCCCGATCGTCACGATTGATCCCGTATTTGCCGTCTCCCAGCAACGGATGACCGATATGCGCCAATTGAGCGCGGATCTGATGCGTTCGTCCGGTCACCAATTCAACTTCCAACAAGGCATAAGCACCTTTGACTTTCAAAACGCGGTATTTGGTAATGATTTTTTTATACCCCGATTTGGGCGTATCGGAAATCTCCACCTTATTCTCCGCACTGTCCTTTTTCAAATAGGCGGTCAAAGTCGCCTGCCGACGTTCCGGACAACCGTGCGTTACGCAAAGATAGCATTTTCGCAATTCATCGTTCCGAATTTTTTCGTTCATCGAGCGCAAAGCCGCCGCATTTTTTGCGGCAATGACAATCCCGCCGGTGTTCCGGTCGATCCGATTACAAAGAGCGGGGGCGAAAGACTGTTCCGAGGACGGATCGTAAACGCCCTTCTGCGCCAAGTATGCCTTGACATGCAGGATCAATGTATTATCGGCAGCGGCAGAATCTTCATGAACCAAAACACCCGGACGCTTATTTAACAGCAAAATATTCTCATCCTCATAAAGAATGTCCAACTTTGGCGTTACGCGAAACAATGCACCGACATCCTCCCCCGGTGCCGAAAAAAATTCTTCCCTGATAAAGAGTTGAATTTCATCCCCTTCGCAAAGCATATAATTCTGTTGTGTACGAGCACGATTGACTTTGATCTTTTTGGTTCGGATATACTTATACATCAAGGAAGTCGGCAATCCTTTGATCGCCTTGGAAAGGAATTTATCCAATCGCTGTCCGGCATCATTGCTCTGAACGATGATCGTTTGCATGACATAACAGCGGGGAAACTCAAAAAAGCTTCCCCACACTCCTTTTTTCTTCGGAATTACAAGGTATCGAACATACAATTGCCAAATACTCGGCTGTCGACTGACCGACCGCAGTTTGCAATCATATCATCAATAGTTTCTATTATACAACCTTTTTTCGTCTTTTTCAAGTACAAATTGCAAATTCTGCATGATTTTTCGGATTTTTTATTTACATTTTTCCAAAATCGTGGTAAAATATCAGTATTGAAAACAGAAGGAGTGCCTTATGTCCAATCCCATATACACAGTCGGCATTTATACGCTCGGCTGCAAAGTCAATCAATATGAATCGGAAGCCATTGCCGAACGCTTTACCGCCGAAGGATTTCTCGTGCAGGCTCCCACACTGCCTTGCGACATTTACATCATCAACACTTGCACCGTCACGGCAGAGTCGGATCGAAAAGCGCGCCAATTGATCCGACGCGCCATTCATCAAAATCCGAACGCCCATATTCTTGTGACCGGATGCTTTTCTCAAACCCAACCGCAACAAATCGCCTCCATCCACGGTGTCGATTACGTTTGCGGAAATACAAAAAAATCGGCGGTCGTGGATGCCGCCAAAGCGTTGATCGCATCCGGCATCAAGCCGGAAAAACCGCTGATTTCCGTATCCGCTCCGGACGCTTTCGGATTTGAGCCGATGCAAATCTCCCGGTTTGACCGAACCCGTGCATATGTCAAAATAGAGGACGGGTGCGAAAGTCGTTGCACATACTGTATCATCCCGTCGGCGCGCGGAAAAATCCGTTCCAAAAAGCCGGACGAGGTTCTGGAAGAAGTCCAAACATTGACCGCACACGGATGTCGCGAGATCGTGCTCACCGGCATTGAGACCGCCTCCTACGGCAAAGATCTTGAAAGCTATGATCTGGCAGATCTGCTCTCGGATCTGGATCAAATTCCCGGAATCGGACGCATTCGCCTCGGCTCTTTGGATCCTTCCCTCATGAAACAAGATTTTGTGGATCGGATCGCTTCGATTCGATCTTTGGCACCGCATTTTCATCTCTCCATGCAAAGCGGTTCGGATAAAATCCTGGCTCTGATGAAACGAAAATACAACCGCCGCATGGCTTTGGACGGAATGGAACGATTGCGACAGGCAATCCCGCAAGTACAATTCACCACAGATATGATCGTCGGCTTTCCGCAAGAGACGGAAGAGGACTTTTCGCAAACCATGCAATTTGCAAGGGAAGCACATTTTTTGACCATCCATGTATTTCCCTATTCCAAACGCAGCGGAACGCCTGCCGCATCCATGCCGGGACAAATTCCGGAAGCCGTCAAACATGCAAGAGTACAAACACTTTCCGAATTGCAAAGCCACATTCAAAAAGAACTGCTGCAAGCCTACATCGGTCAAACCGAACCCGTACTTTTTGAAACCTATAAAGACGGTATGGCATACGGTCACACCGCCAACTTCATCGAAGTCGCCTGCCCTGCCGAACAGGAACTTCACGGCATTGTATTGCCGATACAAATCGAGCGTGTCGATGCGTCTGTTTGTTTCGGAAAACCGTTGACACCTCCTATCGAATCCGAAAGGAAGGAGCTTCCGCTATGAATCCATTCGCCGTCTTATCGAATTTCAGAAACTACACTCCAGCGCAAATCGCACAACTGAAACAAGAATTGCACCTGACCATGTCGGATAATTTGATCGCATTCTGCATCGCCCATTACAAAACCTATGAAAAAAGAGATCCCCATGTTGATGAGATTCGATTGTTGGACAAACTTTCCCGCCTTTCGGAAGAAAACACGACTCTCCGTTGCATAACGGAACTATCGACGAACGATCCGTTCGTTGCCGAAACATATGCCGATCTGTTGCGAAAACGGAAGACACTGTTTCCGAATAGCTCACATCCGTGTACCGTTCAAGAAGCGATTCGCACAGCAAACGCATATTTGTTGCGCGCCGGAAAATCGGTCTGTCCCATACCGGCAACGCTTCTTCGAGAAACGGAGACCGCCTGTTCCGTACTACCGACATCCACCTGCGTCGGCGCGCCGCATTCTCCCTACAGACTCCGTGTACTCTCCTCCGTAGCTGTTCCGCAATCAAACGATCTTTTGATTCTTTTAACACCGACCAAAGCGCAATCCGCTTGTCAATTTCAAAAAGTCGTCCAATCGATCTTGGAATCTCCCGAACTCCATAACAGGATACGAGGCGTCTGTCAAATTCGACAAGAAGGACTGCTTTGCAAACTTTTGGAACAGTTTGACAATCTGCAACTGGATCTGAGCGCACTCTCTCCTTCTCGCCTGCCCATGCCGATGACACTGCTGGTCGAACAACACTATGACGGTTGCTACATTCTCCGTGTTGCCCAAAACGCGCTTGCACTGCTGGAAAAAGTGCTTCCGACGGACACAATCGAAGCATCACTCCTCGCGCAACTGTCGGAAAAAGGCGGCTATCTGTTTTGCCGCGGCAGAGGCGGACGCTTTTCCGTCAACACACACTTTTTACGTACAGTCTTCCGTCGCCACGCTTGTTCGGCAAACATGAATGACGAACAACCGAACATTGCACCCGTTTTACACCGCATTGTGACATCCGAATCCTGCCGATATCTGACAAATACAGATGGAGCTTTTGCAACCGAAACAACCGCAAAAAACGGCATCACCTGCACGGTTGCTTCTTCCGTTCCGAATGTTTCCTACTTCAAAACAGCACTTTACACCGCCATCATTCCGGTATTGGCTCTGTCCGCTTGCGGCATTCCGACGGAGGAACAGCAATTTTGTATCGGTCTGGATTTGCCAAAAGATTCGACCGATCCCATTGCGATCGGCGAGATTCTTTCAACCGTTTTGGGAATTTACAGAGTACAAGCCGAGTTCGGAATCCCCGCACAAACAGCATCTCCGATTCCGCACGAATCCGCAAAACACCCGCACCTAACTGTATTTGCACTTGGAAAAGGCTCTGATCTTCCATGTACCTTAACCGATACGGACAACTTTGTATATTGTATCCCCGTTTCGATTGACCGAAACGGATTGCCCGTTTTTTCAGAATTGAGACAATTGACCGGTCAATTGGTCCATCTGAATCGGACAGGCGCAATCAGCAGTATGCGCATCCTGTGTAACGAAAGCATTACGGACGGCTTGCAAAACATGCGTACAACCGTTCACTGCCATCTGAACGACCTAACCGTTGCTTCGGAAGAAAAGCTTCAACTCGCAATTCTGTTGGAAAGTCGCCATGCACTCCCCTACCGTCGGATCGGAAACACAGCCGAGAACACCGCCATACCCGCGTTCCATAATGTGTCGAACCGAATCAATTCCCCCGATGCCTCTCTGATCTGGTCGCAAAAGGCAGAAATCGTCCTCATCTCAAAGCAACAGGATACGGACGCGGCGGCATTGGTAACCGTTCTAACGGAACAGGGGGCAAACGTCAAACATTTTTCCGACGATCCGAAACAAGCCGATGCAATGTCACGCGCCATTCTCGGTTCGCAAACATTGATCCTATGCCCCCGTGTAATCCTTCCGTCCGGTGAACGCATCCGTTTTGCCATCAACACAATGAAAACAGCCGGCGGAAACATTTTTGTACTCGGAAAATCCCCCGTATCCGAATGGATCTCTCTTCCGCATGGCTTCACAGCCGAAATTTTGCAAAAGCTTTGCAAAAAAGGAAAGGAAAATCCAAAAAAATCTTAAAAAAATCAAAAAAGCTATTGCAATTTGAAAAAATATATGTTATAATTATGACTGTTGCAAAGTAAAAGAAACGGTCGTACCGTGCGGTACGAGCCAAGAGTATGCTGTAGGAGGTGTCAAAAATGGCAAAATGTTGTATCTGTAACAAGGGCGTCGTTTTCGGTCAGAATGTTTCTCACTCTCACCGTAAAACCAACAGAACATGGAAGCCCAATATTCGCAAAGTAAAGTTGGAAGGCAGCAAAGCAATCTATGTTTGTTCTCGTTGCCTGCGCACCATGAAAAAGGCTTAATGCCAATGTGCAAATAAAGGAAGGCAGACACGATGTGTCTGCCCTTTATTTTCCATCAAAAAGCGAAATGTTAGCAGTCACAAACGATCGGTTTCCGATTCCGGCTGAAACCGAATTGAAAAAACGCGGGTATTCCGTATTACGACTTCCGCCGCACCCTTTATTACCGACCGCACTTGCCTCACACCCCGACATGTTGCTTTTCTTTGCGCCGGATGCCGTTTTTTGTACCAAAAGCTACCAAGCAATTGCAAAAAAAGAACTGTCCGCTATTTCAAATGTTTGTCAAAAACCCATCTGCGCCGTATCGGCTGAATTCGGATCCGTCTACCCGCAGGATATTCTGTTCAATGCGGTCTCTATCGGGCAAACCCTCATTTGCCGCCCGGATGCCGTTGCTGCCGAGCTTGCCACGCACCCGAATTACCGCCTTTTACCCGTGCGACAAGGATACACCAAATGCTCCGTGCTCCCGGTCGGCGATCATGCACTGATCACCGCCGATTGCGGAATCGCAAAAGCCGCATCGTCCACCGGTCTCGACGTTCTCCTGCTTCAACCCATGCCGATTCATTTGGACGGATACGACCGCGGCTTCATCGGCGGTACCGCCGGATATGCACCTTACGGTGTCACAACGACCATTCCCTTTTGCGGAAGTTTTGCATCATGTACGGTCGAGGCAGAACAAATGAGTCAATTTTGCCGTTCACACGGATATACGTTAGAATCAATCGGGGATTTTGAGCCTACAGACTGTGGAACGGTCTTCTTGCTCTGACATCCCGCAAAGGAGTTATCATGGAAAAAGAAAAAGTGGAACGCATCAACACTTTGGCAAGAAAATCCAAAACCGTCGGACTGACGGAGGAAGAAAAGATAGAACAGCAACAATTGCGTGCCGAATATCTTGCCGATTTTCGCGCCGGATTTTCACAGGTTCTGAAAAATACCGTCATCGAATATCCGGACGGATCCAGAGAGTCGCTTCCGGAATTCAAAAAACGTCAGGAAACCGAAGGAAAATCGAAATAAACCGACCAAGTTTTTTTCTCAAAGTCTTTACAAAATCCTAAAAATATGATATACTAAAAAAGGAAACTCAGCGGAGGAGATCATGAAACCAACAACCATTGTATATACCTCAAACGTGCTGGAAACCGAAGCCGTCGGTGCAACATTGGCAAATCGTTTTTTGGAGGAACAACCTTCTCTTCCCCGCTTCATCGCTCTTTACGGCGATCTCGGAGTCGGTAAAACGGCTTTTGTTCGCGGATTTGCATCCGTCATAGTCCCCAAAGCCACAGTCCGTTCCCCCACATTCGCATTGGTCAACGAATACCGCGGAGAGCGGCTGTCGCTCTTCCATTTTGATATGTATCGGATTGAAAGCGAAGAGGATCTGATGTCGGTCGGATACGACGATTACCTGACACGCCGCGGAATTTGTTTGGTGGAATGGAGTGAAAAAATCCCTTACGCTCTGCCGGAAACATATCTCAAAGTAACCATTGAAAAAAACGATTCCGAGCAACCGGAGCAAAGGAAGATCACGATACAATCCATTGCGGAGGACAATATATGAAAATTTTAGCACTGGACAGCACTGCCGGTGTCGCCTCGGTCGCCCTGTGTGAGGATCAAACACTGTTGGGCGAAATGACTTTGAACAACGGAAACACACATAGCGAATCCCTGCTTCCGATGATAGAATTTCTCCTTTGCCGTTTTCCGTTGCAACCGAATGAAATCGATCTGTTTGCGGTCTCGCAAGGTCCCGGCTCTTTCACAGGCGTTCGGATCGGCATTTCCACAATCAAAGGACTTGCATTCGGCACCGATACACCGTGTATCGGTGTATCGACATTGGAAGCATTGGCATATAATTTATGCGACACGAACGGTTTGGTCTGCCCTGTCATGAATGCACGGAGACAGCAGGTCTATACCGCATTGTTTCAAATCTACAACGGAACTTTGGAGCGGTTGATGCTGGACAGTGCCATTGCAATTTCCGAATTGGATCAACGCCTAAACGCCTATTCTGCCCCTGTACTGCTTTGCGGAGACGGATGCGACATTGCGCAAAAAGGCTTAACTCACCCAACCATTCGGGTGTCGGAACGCTACCGACATCAAAGTGCTTATTCCGTAGCGCAGATTGCTTTCCAACAATACCGAAACGGAATTCGCGGCACGGATCTGACCTTAATGCCGACCTATCTTCGCCTCTCACAGGCAGAACGGGAACGTGCGGCACGACTGGGTACCGACACGGGAATATAAAAAACGCTAAGGAAGGACTTTTATCATGAACATTACTCGCATTACCATCGGCAGCGACCATGCCGGTTATGAACTGAAATTGAAAGTGATCGCCCATCTCCGGGAACGAGGCATCGAAGTACTTGATGTGGGAACCGATTCAACCGAAAGCTGTGATTATCCGAACTTTGCCGGCGCGGTCTGCCGCAATATTCAAAACGGAGTCACCGAATTGGGAATTTTAATTTGCGGGACAGGAATCGGAATGTCCATGGCGGCAAATAAATATCGCGGGATTCGCGCTGCCGCTTGTTCCGATACCTTCAGCGCACGCCTCACACGGATGCACAATGACGCAAATGTTCTTTGTTTCGGAGAACGTGTGGTCGGAATGGGACTTGCTTTCGATCTGGTTGATCATTTCATCGACGCGGATTTTGAAGGCGGCAAACACCAAAAGCGCGTGGATCTGATTACCGCCATCGAGCAGGCGGAATATCAAGCTTGAACAGCGGACAACCGCAGTTGACCGCGGAAAGGAAAGAGGTTCTATGAAACAGGAATTTGTCAAACTTGCCGAAACAGTCTATGAGTTGATGCCGGAAAGTGAAACAGCGGCGATCATTCTTGCCGCCGGAAATGCAACGCGCATGAACGGCATCAATAAACAATTGTATCAACTGAAAGGAAAACCCGTACTGGCACATACTCTGACGGCATATCAAAACTGTCCTCTGATCCGTGAAATCATTGTTGTTACAAAACCGGAAGAATTTGAAACGGTCTTTGCAATGCGCGATCAATACGGAATTACAAAATTGAAACATTTGGTTTGCGGCGGAAAAACCCGTCAGGAATCGGCTCAAAAGGGACTTGCCAAATTGGATGCAAAATTCAAATATGTTGCCATTGCCGACGGTGCGCGTTGCCTGACAACACCGGCGCAAATTACAAAAGTCTGTCTCATGGCATACCGTCACAAAGCGGCATGTGCGGGACATGCAATCGAAGACACCGTCAAACGCACGTCCGTTTTGGGGGCTGTGACCGAAACGGTTGACCGCACCGGATTGTGGCAAGCGCAAACACCGCAGGTCTTTCATGTCGCGTTATATCAAGCAGCGGTTAAAAAAGCCGAAGGAGACGGTTTTCATGCCACCGATGACGCTTCCCTCATCGAACATTTGGGGTATCGCGTGCATATGGTAGAGTGCGGACGATCCAACATCAAAATCACGACACCTCTTGACCTGAATTTGGCACGTGCGATCTTGAACGATCGGAGTTCCAAAAAATGATAACCGACATTCGAATCGGTCACGGCTATGACGTTCATCGTCTGGTTCCGGATCGTAAACTGATATTGGGCGGCATTGAGATCCCGCATGAATGCGGTCTGTTAGGACATTCCGACGCCGATGTCTTGGTTCACGCAATCAGTGACGCACTCCTCGGTGCACTTGCGCTCGGTGACATCGGCACCCATTTTCCGGACAGCGATCCGCAATATGCGGGTGCCGACAGTTGTCTGCTGTTAAAAGCCGTCATGGATCTCGTTCGTCAAGCCGGATGGAAATTCGGCAACCTCGACGCGACCGTGTTGGCACAAGTACCGAAACTGGCTCCCTACATTCCTGCTATGCGTGAAAAAATTGCCGGCTCCTTGGGCAATGTTCCGATCGACCGGATCAGCATCAAAGCCACCACAGAGGAACACCTCGGCTTTACGGGAGAAAAATTAGGCATGGCGGCGCATGCGGTTTGCCTGTTGATCAAAGAATCTTCAATATAAAATTTATCGTAAGCGTTTTGAGCACGAATCCGTTTCCTCACATCCTCGTTTTTCACACCTCTGTCGTACTTCAAAAACGCGCGTCTTCAATCACAGAATATGCTTCATTGACCTATTTTGACAAAACAGCGTCGGATTCGTCCCCATTCGTCAAAAATTTTCCGAAAGTTGGTTTTTTATATGATCGTAGTCTCCCCCTCCCTGCTGGCTGCCGATTTTGCAAATCTTGCCGCCGAAGTCAAAAAAATCGAAGATGCCGGTGCAGAATATCTGCATTTGGATGTCATGGACGGTGCTTTTGTCCCCAACATCAGTTTCGGTGCTCCGGTCATTGCGGCATTACGCCCGCACAGCAAATTGATTTTTGATGTTCATTTGATGATCAATGATCCGATTCGTTACATCGACGATTTTGTAAAAGCAGGTGCAGACTTGATCACCGTCCACCTGGAAAGTTGTACCGATCCATCGGCAACATTGCAAAAGATCAGCGCACACAACATCAAATGCGCACTTGCAATCTCACCGGCAACGCCGGTCGAAAGCATTTTGCCATATCTTTCCGAAATTCAAATGGCACTCGTCATGACGGTCGTTCCCGGATTCGGCGGTCAGGCAATGATTCCGGAAACCTTGGAAAAAGTGAAAGTGATTCGCCGCTATGCCGATACCGAACATTTGAATTTGGATATTGAAGTGGATGGCGGAATCAATGCAACCAATGTTAAAGATGCCATCAAAGCCGGAGCAAATGTCATTGTGGCAGGCTCTGCCGTTTTCCATGCAGAACATCCGAAAGATGTCATCCTTGCCATGCACAACGCCGTCAACCAATAAAATGATGCTCTGAATTATTATAACAGTGGCGGTGTGACCGGATTCGGTCACACCGCCACTGTTTGTATGATGATGCAACAATTACGATTGTTGCCGATAAACACCGTGCTGCTTTAACATATTTTGCTTAATATCCCAAAGTTTTTGCGAAAGATCCACATAATAATTATGTGGATTGTTAAAGCGACGGACTTCATCCCAAATCCCGTCAAGCTCTTCCCTACAATGTTTTTGGATGTCGGAAAGCTTCGGAAGTACATAGACCTGTTTTCCGTTTCGGAACACGGGAACCAACAACTCCGTTGCGGTAAAATTTTCCATAACCTTGCGTTTCCAAGTGTAATCCGGATCAAAAATTTCCAGAGGTTGCTCATCATCAATGACCTCATCCCAAACACAAATCACATCTGCCTCAGCCTTTCCGGTATCTCGACCGCGTAAACGATAAACTTTTTTGAAATGCGGCGTGGTGATTTTTCCGACATTCTCGCTGATTTTAATTTTCGGAACGATCGTACCGTCCGGTTTTTCCACCGCACACAGCTTATATACTCCTCCAAAAACAGGATCACTCTTTGCCGTAATCAGGCGTTCGCCGACACCGAACGCATCCACTTTCGCATCTTGTCGGATCAACTCGCGAATCAAATATTCATCCAACGAATTGGAAATGATGATGCGGCAATCCGTCCATCCGGCATCATCCAACATCTTGCGTGCTTTCTGCGTCAAATAAGTAATATCCCCGGAATCAATGCGAATGCCGCATTTCCGAATCCCCAAGGGTGCCAGCACCTCGTTAAATGCCCGAATCGCGTTGGGAATACCGGATTCTATGACATTATAAGTATCAACCAACAGCACGGCATTTTCCGGATAGATCTTGCAATATGCCAAAAATGCTTCATACTCGTTATCAAACATCTGTACCCACGAGTGCGCCATCGTTCCCGTTGCGGGAACACCGTAAACTTCATCCGTAATCGTGCAAGCGGTTGCCGTACAACCGCCGATATAAGCGGCACGTGCACCGAGAACTGCGGCATCTGCCCCTTGTGCGCGACGCGAACCGAACTCACTGACAGCTCTTCCTTTTGCGGCTCTGACGATTCTCGCCGCTTTTGTGGCAATCAAAGACTGATGATTGATCATCAACAGCACGTATGTTTCGATAAATTGCGCTTCAATGGCTCTTCCGCGCACAATCATCAGCGGCTCTCCCGGAAAGACAACCGTCCCTTCCGGAACCGCCCAAATATCGCCTTCAAATTTGAAATCACGCAAAAAAGATAAAAATTCTTCCGAAAAACAGTTCTTTTCACGCAAAAAAGCAATATCTTCATCGTCAAAATGCAGTTGATTGATATACTCCACCACCTGTTCCAAACCTGCAACCACGGCAAAACCGCCATTATCCGGATTGTTACGATAGAACAGATCAAAATAAACGATCTGATCTTTCATCCCGCATTGAAAATAACCGTTGCTCATTGTCAACTCGTAAAAGTCAAACAGCATTGTAAGATTTCTTCCAATATCTTTCATAAAGCATCCTTTCCTCACATGGGATCTGTTTCTTATCAACAGTATATCACATTTTTAGAAAAAAAGCAAGATGGGAGAACATTTTTGTTCTCCCATCGGTCAATTTTCATCAAGTTCCGAGCCGATCCGTTTTGCGTATCACAGCCGCCAATGGCATAATCAAAATTCCCAATGTAAAATTGCTGATCCCGTGAATCACATCCCACGGGAGTCCCGCAACAATCCACGCAAGCGTCGCTTTGAAATCATATCCAAAAAACAATGCCTGAGCGGGTGCATAAAGCGTCCCGAACAAAAAGCCGTGTGCGGCACAAACCGTCATATACACAATCGGCGCGATTTTTTTGGGCATTCGTTTCGGCAATAACATGGTGACACCCCAAAGGATCGTCCACAGATAGAGATACGGGATCCACCAAATGTTAAAGCCCGCATACAATCCGTTAATCAATACATAGATATAGATCGGATACAATGCCTTTTGACGATAGACCAAAGTGATCGCCATGGTAAAGACACCCAACAAGTGAACATTCGGAATCCATTCCATCAAAATTTTGGAAGAAAACATCAACGCTCCCAACATGGAAAAGATTGCGATCTCTCGGATCGACAGTTTCATTTTTCAACCTTAAAGCTGTAGGTTGCGCCGTCCGTCACGGGCGTGGAATCCACCCCGGTCATGGCATATTCTCCATTGATGTAAAAAGCCCAGTAGGTTCTGTTTACATCGTAATCGGCGGTAATTCCGTTGACTTTTTTGACGTACAGTCCGTATGCACTGTCTTCACCCTCGATCAAGTGTTCCGCCAAAAGAGCCGCTCCGACCGTTTCCAGATCGGTTTGAATGGAAAAAGATGTCTCATTTCCGTCACCGTCCACCACGATCAACGTGAAGGCTTTTTTTTGAACGGGTGTCTCCGAGGTATCGGCAGTCGATTCCCCGTTCCCGTTAGTTGTTTCCGAGGTATCGACGGTCGATTCGCCTTTCCCGTTTGAGTTCTGCCCATTACATCCGAATGTAAACAGTGCTACAGCCGCAATCAGCACAATACAAACGATGAATGACAGAATGCGTTGCAATTTTGTCATGTTCATTTGTTTTTTCTCCTTTAAGAATGATTGATTTTTCTCCGAACCGGCGCCCGCAGTTCATCTGGAGTCGTTTTCGATGCCGGATATTTCGACTTGACAGCAAAACATTCGGTCTTCTCGGAAAAATCCAATGACCTTGTCGCGGGATGCGGCTCCCGCTTAGAATGTTCCGTTCAAAACTGTCTCACGGCGACGGGCTCGTACAGGATTTTCACCTGTTTCCCCGAACATCGTTCTATATTATAACACATTTGAACCGTTTTTTCAATATGCTCGTTGATTTTACGCAAAAAATCTGTGAAAAAATTCACAAAAGAAGGATATTTTTGTCGCTTTTTTTACATTTTTGGTTGCAATTTGAAAACAAATATGATATAATAATAAAAGAAATCCCGAAATACGGGAAAGATTGGATTATTTGGAGGAAAATATCATGGCAATTAAAATGAGAGTGCTCTATGATTCCGGAAAAAAGAAAATCAAAACCATTGCCGGAGAAATTAAAGCACACTATGATCTCGGTGTCAATGCGGTCGATACCATTCCGCCCGCTTATTCCTGCGACAAAGAAAGAATCGTTATTTTGATGCTTTCGGCAAAAGGCGAAGTCAAAGATTCCATCCGCCTCTTCTGCCAAGAATTGACCAAAGCACGTGCACAGAACATTGCTTTGATCATTGACGGAGATCAAAAAGCTGCCGAAAACGTCAAACAGATCATTGCAGAGGTTGCACAGAATACGGTTTATGATGAAGTACTGTACATCAACGGCGGTCTTCCCATCTTCGGCGGTGCACCGAAGCCGGAAGAGTTGACCGCAATCTTTGAATGGACGGATCGTGTGATTGCAAATTTGAAATAAAGGATCACCGACATAAGCAAGAACAAAAAGCAATTGTCGCCTTGTTTTCTCACAAGCTGTAAACAATTGTAAACAAAGCGGAAGGTAGTTACCTTCCGCTTTTTAAGCCAAACATCACGGATTTTCACCCGTGATGTTTTCGTTTATTCGATTGTAGTATTCGACTCCGTACTTTTCTCCATAAAAAGCAACATCAAGGCATAATAAAATAACGGATAGGTAATGAAAAACAAAACATCCACCATACCGAACACAAGAAACGCCGATAACCCGATGGCAAGAAAACTTTTTTTCAAACTCGGTTGACGCAACACCAAGCGAACCGTACAAAATCGATGCCACGCATATGCCAAAAATCCGACGATCCCGGCAGAACCGAGCATTTGAATCCAAGTGTTATGGTACAGGTACGGATAAACTTTGATCTCCCATGAAGTGTCCGCGATACCGGAATCATAAAATCCCGCGCCGAAAATCGGATGCTTTGAAAATTGCGTCCACCCGCTCTTCCAACGTTCCAATCTCCCGTTATCGTCAAAGCCGTAATTGATAAAATTTCGCAAAACATCCATCAGTTTGCCCCACAGCAAAAGAATTCCGACTCCTCCGATCACGATGACACCCAGTGTCATGAGTCGATTGCGTTTTTTATATGCACCGAAAAAACAGACCGTAATCAAACAAACCGACAGAACGGCGGCACCGATCAGCGTCGCTGTCCGACTTTGGGACAACACGGCTGCAACAAATTCCAACAGCCCCAATAAATAAAATATCCAACCATTCCGATGTGTTGCCGCAAAGTAAAAACATGCCGGCATCAGCATTGTCAGCAATCCTCCGAAGGAATTCCAAACCGCCCATCCCAAACAAACGGTATCTTTTTGAATGACACCGTTCTCGATTCGTACATCCCCCATACCGTAAGCAAGAAACAGCTGTGCCACGATCAGTGCACCTGCCAAGGTCAAACAATACAAAAAATAGTCAAACGCTTTGGAATCAAACCGAACAAACAGCCCGAACAAAAGAAAAATTCCCAAAAGTGCCAACGGAAAAGAACAAGCATAAAGCAAGTTTTGCACGGTATAAGACGCACTAAACAATCCGTTGAGCAACAAAACGGCACACAATACAAAAAGACTCGGAAGTACGTTGCTGTTGCGCAGGGATACTGCCCGCCTACGATTGCGAAGAACAAACAAAAGGATGCCACACAGAAAGGCACCGAACGTAATCGTCAAAATCGTCAGCGGAATCGGTTGTACATAGTAATCACTGAACGTCGGATGATTCGGCGTATGTTCTACCGTCACAAAACAGACCGTGCATAAAACCGGCATGACAGCAAACCGAAAATCATCGGCGACCGCACAACCGACCAATACCGTTGCCATCATGATGATAAAAAATGCGATCTCATATCCCGACGTATGTCCGATCAAAATCAAAACGGTTACCAACATCGCATACCATTTTCCGTTATAGAAATCACGCAAACGTTCAAAAGCGGTCTTCATGTGTCTCTCCCCCGGTCATGATTTTCAAAGTTTCTTCAAACACATTTTGCAATCGGTATTGCTCCAATTCCGGATACCGATAACTTCCAACGCCAAGACATCCGTTCCGAACAACAGTTTCAAAGCAACGGCAAAAAGACGCCATATCACCGGATGGATAAAGCAATTCTTGCCGCCCGGACATCAGATCCGTTTGCCCTTTGACCGCGGACAGTACCATCGGCAATCCGCATGCCATCGCTTCCATCACGTTGAACGGCAATCCTTCCGACAAACTGGCTGAAAGATAACAATCGACCGCGCCAAGATACGGCAAAACAGATGCCTGATCGCCCGGCAAAAAAACGGCATCGTCCAACCGCTTTTCGGCAATGCGTTCCTCCAACCGCTTGCGTTCGCTTCCCTCACCCAACAAAAGCAATCGCACGGGGTACCCTTTTTCCCGTAGGACCTGAACGGCATCGATCAAAAAAATTTGATTTTTCCGAACGCTCAATTCACCGACAAAACAGCAAAGAATCTCATCCTCACTCTTTAAGAAACGGCATCGCAACTCCGTATTACGAACAGGAGCGGCAATCGACGGCAATCCCATCCCACGCAAGAAAAAAATGTTTCCGCGGCACAGTCCGTATTGCTTTGCGATTCGGTCATCTTCTTCGTTCATGACGGCAATTGCATCGGTCTTTCCACGCAACAGCTTTTCGCATCGCAACAAAAAGCGAGCATGAAATCCTCTAACCGGCAAAGAAAACAAATAGCCGTGTACCACATTCAGTACATACGGTCTGTTCCGCATTCCGACCATTGCCGCACGAATCAAAAACGCCGCCAAAGACGTATGAACGATGACGCGATCAAATGATTCCCGTTTCAAAATTTTGCGAATGGAAAACAACGCACGCAAATTGGAAAAACACAGCATTTTTTTTGCAAACGGAATCGGAAAATCAATCTTCTCCCCTTCCGTCGCCATCAAAAACACATCCTGTCCCCGTTTCAATGCCGCAATATAAGGACGGTGGAATCGGTTCAAATGCGATGCCGTTGAAGCAACATAAAGAATCTTAAGTCGTTTCGTCATCGTGATCCTCTGTACGCACCCGCACGCCGCCCATTCGTTTCTGTTTATCGCCTTCGTGCTGCTCGCGTTTTACATACTTTTCATGACGGTTAACCGCGCGCAACGGTGTCAAAAGCAAAATGCGAATATCCAACCAAAACGTCCAGTTTTCGATATAGCTAATGTCCTCTTCAATACGTGCCTGGATGGAGGTATCTCCGCGCAATCCCTTGATCTGTGCTTGTCCCGTAATGCCGGGACGCAACGTATGCTTGAGCATATACAACGGGATTTCTTTCCGAAATTGTTCTACATAAAACGGGACTTCCGGTCTGGGTCCGACCAAAGACATGTCCCCCTTCAAAACATTGAAAAATTGAGGTAATTCATCCAATGCAAATTTGCGAATGAAAGCACCGAACCTGGTTTTGCGTTCGTCCTTTTCCGTTGACCACCCTGTATCCTGTGTATCATTGACCGTCATGGAACGAAATTTATACATGGTAAATTCTTTGTTGTGCCGACCGACACGTGTTTGCTTGAACAGCACGGGACCTGGGGATGAAAGTTTCACACCGATTGCCGTAAACAACATCAACGGAGACGTAACGATGATCAGAATGAACGATCCTATGATATCAAGTCCTCTTTTCAGAAAGCGATTCATCGGATTATCCAACGGCGTGCTTCGAATATCCAATAGCGGTAAATTCCCCATCATGGTGATCTGTCTTGGAGACTTAAAATATCCGCAAATTGCAGGAACAACCATGACTTTGACGCAATTGTTATTACAAACGGAAACATACCGTGTAATCAACTTTTTGCGAACGGTATCCAATGCAATAATAACCTCGTCGGGACGTTCTTCTTTTAATACTTTATCCAAATCCCCGGTCGTTCCGAGATGCGGCAGACCGATCACATTCAAATTACCGATATATCCGATCACGGTATAACCGAACTGCGGGTTATCTAAAATCTCTTCCATATATTCATCTGCCATTTCCTGACTGTCCGTCACAATGAGAATGCGCTTCAGATTGTGCTGACGGATACGCATAGAATGCAAGACGGAAAGCATGGTAATCTTTTTTGATGCAATAATTAAAAAACTGATAACGGAAGACGACATCAACCATGAAAAATAAAAACCGGCATTCTCGGCGTGAAACATCAAAATCAGTAAAACCGAAATCACAAAAATTTCAATATTAACAAGAAAAATCCGTCCGATAAAAAACATCGGCGGTTGAATTCGCATCGGAAGATAAACATTATGAAAATTGTACAGCAAGGAAGCACCTAAACAAAAAGTCAAAATAATGACAACCATCTGTACGGAATCAATCGACGTGGAAAAAAAGCCGGTGACAAGACACGACACATATGCAACGGTGACATTCAAAATAAAATCCAAAATAACATCCAAACTTTTCAAAACATCGTGAGAACCGTTATTGACATGAAATTTCAAATTTGCTCTCCTTTCCGTTCATCTTATTACTATCTTGGTAAATCTTTTGTTATTTTATCATAATTCTTTGAAAAATGCAACACTTATCACCGAAAAATCAAAAAAATCGACAGAAAATATCCTTTTTTGAAGAAGGAAAGACAAATTACCAAGAAAAACACAAAAAAAGAGGGACACTGAATCCGTAAAAACAATTCTGCATCCCTCCATCGAAACAGCGGACAAGGCGCGGAACTCATCCTCGCTTCCGCATGCGTCAAAACGGCTCATCAAATTTGATTTTCGCACGCGCCTCCGACACACGAAATGCCGATACCGCCAAAGCCATCCCCAAATATCCGATCCCGCCGCTGATACAATCGGCAACATAATAGGTTATCATCAAAAATACCTCACCGATCGTTTGCACGGCTTCTCCCATCCCAACGATCCAATAAATATCATAATAAATTCGAGACAAAAGACGTGCTGCCGCCGGCAACAAAGCCGCAAAAAGTACCAATCGCAAAAAACGATTGTTTCGTTCAAAAAATCCGGAAAACGAAATTCCGTCTGTCAACGGCGGCAAATTTTTTTGCGGATTCGGATTTTGCATTCTCCACACGACAAATACAATCACGACCATGAACAACAGATCCACGCCGACACTGAACAAGAAATCAAAGAAAGAAAAATTTTCTCCCAGTGATGCCGCCCCCATCATAGTCAGATATACTATGATTTGTATCACATAACGCAAAATTGCACCGACCGCATACGCAATCCAAAACGGAATGCCGTCACGTAAAGAAAAATGAACGCAAACATACAAAACAAACGCAAAGATGCCCCAATAAAAAACATAACTCAACAGCGGCTCCACAAACTCCGTCAAGAAAAAGAGCAACAAGCTTCCGCTCCATGCCACATTCGTGGAAAGTTGAAGATAAAGCGGATAATATACCAAAGCATACAATATGACCATAACCGCCAAAAAAAAGATCGCCTGCCGCAATAAATATTTTTTTCGCAACTGATCAAAAAGAGCGTTTTCCATAAAAACACCTCCACACGTTCAAAACCGAACTTTTCTGTATTATAGCATATCCCACTCCAAAAATCCTGACCGATTTGTAAATATTTTTTCTTTTTCGCATAGAATGATAGCAGATTTTTTCAAAAAAGGAGAAAACCGCGTATGCCGCCGCTTGCTCGAAACTGTTTTTCCGTTCCGTTTGACCACGCGCATTTGAAGAATCTGCTTGTCCGATTGGAAAAAAGATATTCGTTTTTGAAATCCGATTATCTCGGATGTACGATTTTGAACCGCGAAATTCCGATTTTAACACTCGGTAACGGTCCCCGTGCGGTGTTGTATGTAGGAACACATCACGGAATGGAGTGGATCACAGCCGCCATTCTGACACGATGGATCGCCGATTTTTGCAATCTCATTGAAACCAACGGTCGGATCGGTCGTCATCGTCCGCGCGACCTGATGGAAAGTTTCACGTTTCATATTCTCCCCATGCTAAACCCGGACGGAACGGATTATCAAATTCACGGGCTTGGACAGACACACCCGATGCGTGAACGCATTCTCGCCATGAACGGCGGAAGTGAGGATTTTTCGCATTGGCAGGCGAACGCCCGCGGTGTGGATCTCAATCATAATTACAATGCCGGGTTTGCCGAATATAAAAAAGCAGAACAGGAACTCGGCATTTTGAGCGGCGCACCAACACGTTACAGCGGTGAAGAACCGGAAAGTGAGCCGGAGGTTCGTCTGCTCTGCAATTTCATTCGATTTCATACCAATCTGTGCGCGGTACTCACCTTGCACACACAAGGTGAAGAAATTTACTACAGCAGCAGCGGACAGATTCCGCGCCACGCCGAACAAACCGCAAAACGCCTGTCGGCACTTTGCGGCTACAGACCGTCAAAAGCGGAAGGATTGGCTTCCTTCGGCGGCTTGACCGACTGGTGCATACAAGCACTCGGACTGCCCGCATTCACCTTTGAATGCGGAAAAGGTATCAATCCGCTTCCGATCTCCGATCTGGTACCCATCTACTCCGATCTGCGTCAAACCTTATTTGAATTTTCGCGGTTGTTATAACAATGTCGAATGCAAATCTTTTGTCAAACTTTTCAAAAAGTGATTGAAAAAAAGCAAAAAATATGATACAATAAAGAGGATTGCGGTATCATATACCGATTTCGTTCAGCTCAATCTCCCATCAACTGTCGATGCGTCTGTTCATATTTTCGTTTGGTCGCTTCCCCGCCGCGTAAATGGCGTTCCTGCTTATTTTTTAACAGCAGGGTTCGAACTTCAGAATACAGACTTTGATTGACTGTTTTCAGATTCTGTGTAACATCCTTATGAACCGTACTTTTACTGATTCCAAACACTTGTGCAGCGGCACGAACCGTTGTTTCTTTTTCAACAAGATATTCTCCCAATACCACACAACGTTCTCTGTGATTCCAATCCGCCACCATCTCAATTCCCCTTTCCGAAATGCAACTTCACTGCATTCTATGCCGAACGTTCGGAAATTAGAATCACATCGTTATTTTTTCAAAAAAGGAACCGCTTATGACAAAGGAAACCGAAAAATTCAAAAATTCCGACATTTTGGAAGGAATGACCTCTATTTCAGCTGTTCTGAATGCTCCGTCGGACAATGATCGAACCATCGAAACCGTTTGGATCGATCGTGCAAAAAGAAATAAAAAAACGGCAGAGATCGGATTTTTGACAGCAAAATCTCATGAGCTGCATTTTGCGGTAGAATTTACCGACAGTGCTGCCATTGATGCCTATGCCGTAGGAAATACACACGGCGGGATTCTTGCATTTTGTACCCCGCGTACACTCCCGCCGCTATCGACCGACAAGCTCTTGCCGAACAGCCTATACGTTTATTTGGAAGGGGTGGAAGATCCGTATAATTTCGGTTATACGATCCGTTCTCTCTATGCGGCAGGCGTTGCCGGGATCGTCTTGCCACAGCACAATTGGATGAATGCCGCCGGGATTGTTGCACGCGCTTCAGCCGGAACATCCGAACTGATTCCGATGTACGTTGCAGACGGTGAAACGGCGGTCGATCTCTTCCATCAGATCGGATACACCGTGTTATGCGCCGGAATCCGAGATTCGGTCTCCATCTTTGACGAGCAATTTCCCTATCCGGTTTTTTTAATCGTCGGAGGCGAAAAGCGCGGCATTTCACGCACGCTCCTGGATAAAGCCGACCGTATCGTGCGCATAGATTACGGCAGAACCTTCCGCGGCTCCCTTTCCACCGCTTCTGCCGCCGCCGTCATGTCGTTTGAACTTTTCCGACAACACCGCTCCCGACAATAATCCGAACGGAACATCCGCAACAGCTGTTTCAGCTTTGGTCGCTTGTTCGCATCACAACAGAAATCGAAAATCAAAAAAGTCTGAAAGGTCGTTATCATGCTGTCAAAAGAACTTTGCAAAACTTATGAATCCATCCTCACCGAGGAATTACAACCGGCAATGGGATGTACGGAACCGATTGCAATTGCTTACGCCGCAGCCATTTTGCGCGGACTGCTCGGAAAGATTCCGACCAAGGTCACCGTGGCTTTAAGCGGCAACATTATCAAAAATGTCAAAAGCGTCATCGTTCCGGCAACAGGCGGAATGCACGGCATTGAAGCCGCAGTCGCTGCCGGCATCTTCTCCGGACAATATGAAAAAAAATTGGAACTACTGTCTGTTCTGACCGATCGGGATCGAGCCATGATCTCCGATTATCTGAAGCAAGACTGCATCGAAGTAACTACATTGAACACTCCCTGCACATTTGACCTGCTCATGTGCGGAGAAACCGATGAACATACTGCCAAAGTGCAAATCACGGGGTATCATACCAACCTGGTTCTTGCAGAAGCCGACGGGCAAGATCGTTTGAATGATTTTATCATCGACCGCCAAGCGAGCAGTACAAAAAATCCGACCGATCGCTCCTTGCTCAATGTCGAAACGATCATCGAATTTGCCGAAACGACCGATTTATCAACCGTTCGACCGTTCCTCATGCGTCAAATAGAAATGAATATGGCAATTGCTGAGGAAGGACTTCGCAACCGATACGGTGCCTCCATCGGACAACTTCTCTACCGTGACGGAAACGTTTCCGTTCGCGATAAAGCGCGCGCCTATGCCGCCGCCGGATCGGACGCACGCATGAGCGGTTGCGAATTGCCTGTCTGCATTCTTTCCGAAAGCGGAAATCAAGGCATTACAGCCTCTGTTCCCGTGATCGTCTATGCACGCGAAAACGGGATCGACGAGGAAACATTGTTGCGTGCGCTCATCGTTTCCGATCTCATTACCATCCATCAAAAAACCGGGATCGGTTGCCTATCTGCCTATTGCGGCGCGATCAGTGCAGGTTGCGGTTGCGCGGCAGGTATCTGCTATCTTTCCGGCGGAAGATACTACGAAATCGCCCACACCGTCGTCAATGCGGTGGCAATCCTTTCCGGCACCATTTGCGATGGTGCAAAACCGTCCTGCGCCGCCAAAATCGCAATGGCAGTGGAAGCCGGATTTGTCGGATTTGAAATGGCATCCACCGGACGGCAGTTCTACGGCGGTGACGGTATCATTACCAAGGGCGTGGAAAACACCATCCGCAACATCGGACTGTTGGCACGCGACGGAATGGAAGAGACGGATAAAGAGATTATTCGCATCATGATGAAAAAATAAGTTCGTGAAAGCAAAGACCGGACGGCGTCGATCAGATGATCAACACCGCCCAGTCTCTGTTATGAACTTGTTATTTACTGCTTACTTTCCGAAATAACGATCCAGCAATCCTTGGAATGCTTTGCCATGGCGTGCTTCATCTCTCGCCATTTCGTGAACCGTATCGTGGATGGCATCCAAATTGAGCTGTTTTGCCAATTTTGCCAACTCAAACTTTCCGGCAGTCGCACCGTTTTCCGCTTCCACGCGCACCGTCAAATTTTGTTTGGTGGAATCGGACACGCACTCGCCCAAAAGCTCCGCAAACTTTGCGGCATGCTCCGCTTCTTCCAATGCGGCTTCTTTCCAGTACAACGCAATCTCCGGATACCCTTCGCGCGCAGCCACACGGGACATTGCAAGATACATTCCAACCTCTGTGCATTCTCCCTGGAAATTTGCACGCAAACCGTCGATGATCTCGGCAGGTGCATCCTTGGCAACCCCTACAATATGTTCTGCAGCCCATGTCATTTCGCTGCTCTCGACAACCTCTTCAAACTTTTCACCCGGTGCACGGCAAAGCGGACATTTTTCGGGACGAACATCCGATTCCACAATCTCGCCGCAAACGGTACATCTCCATTTTTTCATATTGATTTCTCCTTGGATAATATTGTTTCGGTCTTTTTGACCTCTTTTCTATTGTAACATACTTTTTGGGAAATGTCAATTGTTCCGATATAAAAAAATTGTAAAATAATTAGAAAAAAAGCTTGATATTCTCGCGATTTTATGGTACAATTTTCAATAGAAACTTGATTGAGAGGAGAAAAAATTCGTGCAAGGAAAAGTAGAAAAAAAGAAATCCCCCCCAACCAAAAAAGCCGATTCGGAGACTAAATTGGCTCTGTTTTTGGTTTTTCTGATCATCGGTGTCGTTATTTTTACGACCGTTTTTGTGTTTCGGACTGCTTTTGCCGATTCCGATCCCGAAACGGAACAACCGGAAACCACCGACTCGGAAAACGATCCACATCAACCGACACTTCCCGTATTTTCCAAAGGCACATTGATTCAACCGACACAAACTTCCGCTACAAAACAAATCACACAATCCATCCATTCCGAATATGCAATCCTGGTCAATGCCGAAACCGGTGAGATCCTTGCCGCAAAAAACGGCAACGACCGTTTTGCTCCCGCTTCCATGACAAAAGTCATGACTTTGATCGTCGCTTGCGAACAGTTGAACCGGACCGATCTTGATCGCAAACTGACATTCACACAAGAAGCGTTTGATTACGTCACATCCGGCTCTTATGCCGGCACCGAACAGATACTTGGTGTCAACTACATCGGTGATACATTCAAAATTCGTGACCTCTTATACGGGATCGGTGTTTCTTCGGCGGCGGACTGTACATATTTAATTTGCAAAGAAATCAGCGGTTCCGAAGAAACGTTTGTCAATTTAATGAATGCAAAAACTTTGGAACTCGGATTGACCGATACCCATTTTGACAATATCATCGGCTATGAAAGCGAGAATAATTATACCACTGCTTGCGACATGGCGGCAATCTTTTCTTACGCCATGCAATGCGATTTGATCAACCAAATCTTATGCACGAAAGATTCTTTTCCCTATCGGGGCTATTATGAGACCGATGACGGTTCCGAAGCATCTTACAACCGATACTTCAGCAGCACATTGAACAACCGTTTGACCTCTTATCAAAGTGTATTCGGTTCTTCCTTCCGTTTGCAAACGGCAACCCTCTTGGGCGGCAAAACGGGATATTTGAAGGAAAACGGAGTTGTCAATAATTGTTTGGTCTCGTATCTTTCATCCACTTCCGACGGAACAAAATACGTCTTGGTACTGGGATGCAATAACCAATCATCGGCATATACCATGCAAGATGTCAAAACGATTTCGGACGCTTATATTGATTGATCCGACATCAACAATCCTCCCGCAAAGTTTTGCATATACTGTAAGCAAAGCTTGAAACGGGAGGATTTTTTATGTTGGCAGAAAAACCTTATCAGACAGACCGTGCCGTGGAATATGCAAAAACTTGGGCACTTCGACGAAACCCGCTCTTTATTGATTTTACGGGCATCGGCGGAAATTGTACCAATTTTGTATCACAATGCGTTTTGGCAGGGAGCTGTACGATGAATTACACGCCCGATTTCGGTTGGTACTATATTTCCCCCCAGGAACGCGCCCCCGCTTGGAGCAGTGTGGAATACTTTTACGATTTTATAACGGGCAATCCGGCTTTTGCCTCTCAAAACGGAGGAATCGGACCTTTTGCAACGGAGATCACACGCGCCGATGCCACGGTGGGAGACATTGCACAATACGCAAATGCCGACGGTAATTGGTATCATACGGTCATTGTCACTGGACTTGACAATAATGAATTGTTGGTCAGCGCACAATCGGATGATGCATTGGATCGTCCGCTCTCCTCCTATCGGTTTGCCGATGTACGATTCTTGAGGATTGCAGGAGTACGCATCGAAGTCAATGATGATGATTGTTTTTCCGTTTTGATCGGCGGCGGAAGATAACAAATGCCGATTCTTCAAACAAACAAGGATCGCCTCAACTGTTACAAACACAGCTGAGGCGATAAAATTTAAGACGCACTTCCGTTTTTGGTGGTCGGAGCCAGGACGTCACGGACATCAATTTCAGTCAGCGTACTGTCGCTTGCCAAAAAATTCTTGACTAATTTTAATTTTGTGGACAACTCATCCGTATTTCCGAGTTTGACGGTACAACCGCCTCTCGTCTCGTAAGAAAGCGCACTTGTTTTGGAAAAATCAATGCTTGCCACTTGTTCCATCAATCCATTCGTTTTCAATGCCTCCGCCAATGTTTGCGTATAGGACAAATTCAAAGAAGCATTGGAAAAAACGATTGACTTTCCGACTTCGGCTGACAGGATGGACGGCAATACAGTCTCCAAAAACGGTGAAAAATCAGAGCAATCCGACTTTTCTTCCAAAACATAAAACGAGCCGGTCTTTCGATTGTATTCAAAAGAGATGTATTTTCCGTTATACATGGTGTACATTACGTTTTCTTTCTCTTTCAATTCGATTTTCACCGAAAAAGGAAGGACGGAAACCGTACAGGATTGCACATAAGGAGCATGGGCAAACAGACGATTGCAAATTTGCTGCGGATCCAATGCCAAACTTTCATCGCCCAAAGAAATTCCGGCTGCCTGCAAAATTTGTTCCGACGTGTAATAACCGTTCCCGACCATCTCGACCGTTTGCAATTTGAAGAGCGGCAAAATTGCCAACAGTAAACACAAAATCAAAGTGATACAGCCGATTCCGAACATCACTCTGCGCAAAAGACGCAACAACGACGGATTCGGTTGTTTTTTGATGGTATGCGGAGGACGATTTGGAGACAGCATATCCTCTCCCTGCCCGCGAATAGGAGTTTGGCGTTTCTTTTCCGTGTTCATTGTTTTTCCGTACATTCCTTTCTGTTCTTTCCTTTTTGAGTAACAAGATCGGTAATTTCCTGCCAGATCATGCGATTGGCATCTTCATCGGCAAACGCGGCAATATGATCCGACAATTCCGAACAAATTTTTTCCGAATGCAACAATTGTTCGACCGCATCAATCAAAGCACCGTCTGCCAAATTTTGCTCTTCCACCAGGATTGCCGCACCGGCATCTGCCAACGTTTTTGCGTTTTTATATTGATGATTATCGGCAACATGCGGTGACGGAATCAAGATTCCGGCTTTTTTCATGCGTGCCAATTCGGATAAAGTCATTGCACCGGCACGAGAGATCACCACATCTGCCGCCGCCATATGAAGCGGCATATCGTAAATATAATCCACCAAAATACAATTGCCGCACGCATTCAATCCGGCATTTGCAAATTGCTCCTGCGCAACCGCAAAATCCCGTTTTCCGGTTGCATGAACATGCAACAAAGACGGATCTTTTGCCACAACCTGCGACATAACATCCATGACTGCACGATTGACTCCTTCTGCACCAAGACTTCCTCCAAACGATAAAATCAATCGCCGCGTTCCTTCAATTCCCAATTGTCTTCTTGCTTCCTGCTTGGAAATCGCACCGAATCCTCCGCGCAAAGGGTTACCGACTCGCACAATACGGTCACGGACGCGCAATAAATCGCGTGTGGCTTCAAAATTGATCCAAATGCGATCAACCTTTTTTTGCAATCGACGCACGGCAAGTCCGGGCAGTGCATTGGATTCATGAACGGCAGTCGGAATTCCCATCCTCGCTGCTGCCGCCATCAACGGCCAACAAGCATATCCGCCGGTTCCGATCACAATATCCGGACAAAATTCTTTCAAAATTCGAACGGTATTTTTGGCATAGGGCGATGTTGCCGCCAACCAAAGTGCTTTCAGATTGGACAAAGAAAACGAACGTCGGATTCCCATGGATTCAACATAATGCAACGGATACCCTTCCCGCGGAACCAAATCATTTTCCTTCCCCGTTTTGATCCCGACAAATTCGATCACAGCCGATGAGTCATTGTTCCGAATGATCTCGGCAATCGCCAATGCGGGGTTAATATGCCCGGCAGTCCCGCCACCCGTTAAAAGCACACGCATCACTTACACCGCCATCCCGCCGACAGTTCCCTGCCACAGCATAGAAGATCCCACAAAGAACACCAAGGTCAACAATACCGGAATGGTAAACCAACGCTTGTCACCGTGAAAATACGGTACAAAGCAAAACGCAACAAAAGAGAGTGCAGCCCCGCCGAATACAGCACAAAGGCAACCTAAAATGCCATCAAAGTACTGTGCCGCCAGTTCCGTTCCAAACAAAAACATCCACAACAAATACACTGCGGAAAATCCCAATACTCCGCAAAAAGCTTTCAAAAAACGTCTGGTCCTGATTTTTTTCATATTTGTAACCTCGTTCTCCCTTCATATTTTTTGATGTGAAGAATACCGTGAAATGGAAAGAATGATTCCGACTTCAAAAATCTGCAACATCAAAGAGGTTCCGCCGTAACTGAAGAACGGCAATGAAATCCCGGTATTCGGTATAGAATTTGTAACCACCGCAATATTGAGGATAACTTGCAGTGCCACCTTAAACGTTAAACCATAGACCATCAATGCACTGCAACGATCCGGTGCATGACGTGCAATATGAAATCCGCGCCAAACGAACGCCACGAACAAACCGATCACAAGTGCGGCTCCGAGAAATCCCAATTCTTCACAAACGATGGTAAAAATAAAATCATTCTGCGGTTGTGAAACGTACCCGTATTTTTGACGGCTGTTGCCAAGTCCCGTACCGAACAATCCGCCGGAACCGATTGCCATCAACCCCTGCAACGTTTGCCATGCCGAACCGAGCGGATCGGCATTTTCGATATTTAACCAAGTATCCACACGTGCCAATGCGTGCGGATAGATCAGGACCAGCATCCCTGCCGCACAAACAACGATTGCCGCCAATCCCATCAACCATCGCATTTTGGTGCCACCCAAAAACATCACAACAACACCGACCATTGCAATGATCAACAAGCCCGAAACGTGCTTTTCCAGTGCAACGAATACACCGACACCTCCGATCATCATTCCCGGATATAAAACACCGTAACGAAAATCGCCGCCAAAGCGATGGACCGATGTCACCTGTTTCTCATGTTCGGACAAAAATCGTGCCAATGTCAACACCAATGCCAATTTGGCAATTTCGGAAGGCTGTAAGGTAAAAAATCCAAAATTGATCCAACGCTTTGCCCCACTGTTCAAATCGGTACCGAGCGGCGTCATAACCAACAAGAGAAGAAAGATAGAAATTCCGTAAAAAATATAGGAAAAATCTTTCCAAAACATGGGGGTGCAATACTTGACAATCGGTATGGTAAAAGCAACCGCAAGCAACAAAAAAATCAAATGTCGCGCAATAAAATAGGTGGAATCATCATGATGTTGTTCGGCAAACACATAGGAAGCACTGTAAATCATTACACACCCAAACAAAACCAATGCCGCTGTAATGAAAAGCATGGGAACATCTATGCTCCCCTTTTTCGGTGACTCTGCCGTCATTGCGACAGTTTCTCCAAGATCGGTATCTTCCGAAATCGCTTTTCCAAACGATTCGGCTTTTGATTTTTCGGATCGACGTTGTTCCACCGGATTGCCTCCTTTCCGACTGTTTTGATGTTTTATCTGCGGTTAAAACGCAAACCAAGCAAAAACGCAAAACAAAATTTCAACCAATGTAAACACAAGCACAATTGTGTTTTCACTCCAACCGCATTGCTCAAAATGATGATGGATCGGTGCCATTTTGAACAATCGTTTCCCTTTTGTTATTTTATAGTAACAGATCTGCAAAAAGCTGGACAACATTTCCAAAATGTACACAGCACAAACAATTAACCCCATCATCCCGTTTCCGTATCCGAATGCCGCACCGATGGCAAGAGCACCGAAAAACAAAGAGCCTGTATCTCCCATAAACACACGGGCGGGGTGAAAATTATAAATCAAAAATCCGAGAGAAGAACCGATGAGAACAGCCGAAACCATCGAAAGTCCGCTGTCGGCACTCTTCAATGCCAATGCGGCATAAAAGAGTCCGATGACACATGTCACGGAAGACGCAAGACCGTCGATCCCATCCGTAATATTCCCGCCATTCACCACACCGGTCAAAACAATCACCGCAACGGGATAAAACAACCATCCCAAGTCTAAACTTTGATCCAAAAAAGGAAGCACGATCTCGGACGTCATATTGCCCGTATAGGACATCACACAAACATAGGCTGAAGCAATGACCAATTGCAAAAACAACTTTTGCATCCTGGTCAATCCTTCGTTCTGTTTTTTCACCAACTTACAGTAATCATCCACAAACCCGATGGCACCGTTTGCAACAGCAAACGCAAGTGTTACACTGAGCGAAATCAAATCAACGGCGGTATCCTTGAACGCCTGATAGATAAAAAATCCTGCCATCACAATCATGGATGCCAAAATGAAACCGATTCCGCCCATAATGGGGGTTCCTTCCTTGGATTTATGCCAACGTGGACCAATATCCAAGATACGTTGTCCCAATTTATGGGATCGTAAAACCGGAATTAAAAAATGTTCGGCAACAACGGTCAAGCCAAAGATTGCCCCAACGGCAATTACAAACAGAACAATCATTTCCTCTGTCATGCGTCCATCCTTCCTTCTGTCACCCCGCTTTGTCGTATCAACGGGATAAAAATCCTGTTTTCATCAAATCAATCAACCGCTCCAATCGAATCGAACGGCTTGCCTTAAACAAAATACTGTCTCCTTCTTGCAAATCGGACAACAGCCGCGCACACAGTGTCGGGAACTCGGTATCATCCGTTACAGACAGGATCCGACTCCGATCCATTCCGCCGTAAGTTGCTCCCTGCGCGATCCATGCACCGCCTGTTCCAACCGTATATAACCAATCAAACCCAGCCTCGGCAAGTTTTTTTCCGACCATACGGTGCATAGAATCGCTCTCCGTCCCCAATTCCAACATATCTCCGAGTACAGCAACACTTCTGCCGCCGCAATGCCCGGCAAACTCTGCTACCGTTTCCAATGCGGCGCACATGGATTCCGGTGAAGCATTGTAGCAATCTTCAAAAATCGTCATTCCATGAAATGGATACCGATTTTGCCGCATACCGACCGTTTCATATCGCAACAATCCGTGTCGAATTTCATCCGTCGAAAGACCAGCCTCCCTGCCGACAGCAAAAGCATACAATGCGGCATAAACGTTATGCCGTCCCAATACGCGAATCCGCATATCCGAATAGCAGGTGCCGCGTTCCGAAAGATCAAAAACGGTACAATCCTTTTCCACATGAATATTTTGCGCAAAATAATCGGCATCCGAATGACAAAGAGAAACATAGCACGTGCGGAATCCGTCACCGATTCCGGACAGCAACGGTTCATCGCCGTTGAGCAATAACAGACCGTCCCTCTTTAATCCGAGAAGCAATTCTGTTTTGGCACGGCATATATTCTCACGACTTCCCAATTGTTCCAAATGCGAACTTCCGATATTGGTAATCACTCCGATATTCGGCTCAGCAGTCAAAGACATTCGTTTGATCTCTCCAAACGCACTCATGCCCATTTCCAATACTGCAAACTCACAGGCACCGTCGATTTCCAATATCGACAGCGGCATTCCGATCACACTGTTGTGATTCCCTTTTGAGAAATACACCCGACGCGATTCGGAAAGGACCGCGGCAATCATATCCTTGGTCGTTGTTTTTCCGACGCTCCCCGTAACGGCAATTTTTTGACAGGACAACGTTTTCTGATACGCATGGGCGCATACGGAAAGAGCAAGCTCGCTGTCCGGAACAACAATGCAGGTCAGGCTCTCCGTCACCATTGTCGGCAATCGTTCGCAAAGAACGCAACGACATCCGTTCCGAATCGCCGCATGAATATAATCATGACCGTCAACACGTGTGCCGCGCAATGCAACGAATACCGTGTTTTGATCCGCTTCCCCAGAATCCGTACACAATCCGCTAATACGGACATCCGATGGTGCCGCCCCGTGAAGAACACCGCCGCAAAAATCGGCAAATGCCGCAAGAGACACCGATGTCGGAAATTCAGCCTTCATGACAGTCCTTCTCCTTCCCAATCCTTGTCCTTCCGTATTCTTCCCTGCTCAAAACGCTTGAAAAATGCATCACGCACAATTTCACGCTCATCAAAAGGACGTTTTCCTTCTTTTGTAATTTCGTAAGTTTCATGTCCCTTCCCCGCCAAAAGGATAAGATCGCCCTTTTGTGCTGAAGAAATGACCGATTCGATCGCCTGTTTTCGATTCGGGATCACCGAATACGGCGTTTCCAAATCCATGCCGGACAAAATCTCTTCGATAATTTTGTTCGGCTCTTCACTACGGCTGTTATCGGAAGTTACGATCACAACATCGGCGTTCTGTGATGCAATATGCCCCATCACCGCACGCTTGGTACGATCACGATCTCCGCCGCAACCGAACAATACGATCAGCCGCCCATTATCTGATCGGAAGTGTTTGGCAGTATGCAGGAGTTTCTCCAATGCATCCGGAGTATGCGCATAATCAATCAGAACGGTAAAATCGGCACCGGGTAAACGCACCCGTTCCATCCGTCCTTTGACAACATGGAATGTCGCCAAAGAATTTTGAATCACGGCGGGTGCACAACCGAGTTCCAAAGCGCATATGGCGGCTTGCATGGAATTCATAATCGTAAAATCACCCGGTATCGGGCAAGAAATTTTCAAACGAGTACAAACCGAACACAACCGATAGGACACCCCCCATGGATCAACCGTCGGTTCATCGGCATAGAAATCGGCTTTGCGTCCGCCATTCGAGCATGTGATACAGTCCCCTGATACAGCACGTTGCATTTGCGACGCATACGGAGAATCTGCATTGATGACGGCAAACCGTGCTTTTTGAAACAGAGTTGCTTTGGCTTGCGCATAGGATGACATCGTTTTATGGAAATCCAAATGCTCCGGGGTTAAATTGGTAAAAATCGCCGCTTCAAATCGCAACGGTGCCAACTTTTGTAAAGCCAATGCGTGAGAAGAAACCTCCATAACAACATATTCCACATCATCCCGCACCATTTGCGCCAAAATCGCATACAACTGTTCCGGATCCGGCGTGGTCATATTGGCGGTTCCATCCCATATTGGCAATTCCGGCTTTCTGCCGACCGATTCACATCCGATCGTTCCGATCAAACCGCAACGATGAAGAGAATTTTCCAAAATTGTACGTATCATATGCGTGACGCTGGTTTTTCCGTTGGTTCCCGTGACTCCGATCAAACGCAATCGTTCCCCCGGAAAACCGTACCAAGCATGATATAGGTATGCGCAGGTTGATCGGCAATCTCCGCATTGCAAGTAAATGACCGACGATTCGGACGGAATTTCAGCATACCGATCCACCAAGATGCATACAGCACCGTTTTTTACGGCATGTTCAATGTAAGTATGCCCGTCTGTATGCAACCCGCGAATACAAATGAACAGTCCACCCGAAACCACGCGACGCGAATCGGTCGCAAGCCCGACAATCTCCGTGTTTTCAGCCTCCGGCGGACAAAAAACGTCAGCCGCGGCGCACAAATGTTTCAATTTCACAGTGCCATCCCCCAAAACCGAAAATTTTCATTTTCACGTCCCGGCAGACAGCTCTGCCCGGCTTCCGAATCAAAAAATATGATTGGAAACCATCATTCATTTCCGGGTAACCACCCGTTGTCATAATCTTCTTCATCCAAATAACGGAATGTCACTTCCACAACCGTACCGCGCGGCACCTCGCTGCCGGCTTCCACCGACTGCGCGATTACACGCGGACCGGTCCCGCTCAAATAGTTTTTTGTCCCCTTGATGCGAATATTCAATCCCGCATTGATCAAGGTTTGATTTGCCGCTGCAGCAGTCATACCGCTCACATCCGGAACGATGACCGTTTCACTTTCGGCTGTGCCATCCGTATATACGATGATTTTGGAAGCCGATTTTTCAACAACCGTGTTGGCTTCCGGATACTGTTTGTAAATGATTCCGTCCGAGTCACCTACAACTTCCAGCTCGATGCCCAACGTGGCGCACTGCTTTTGGGCAGCCGAAACAGACCAATACGTCACCGACGGAATCCGAACCGTCATTTTTTCCAATTCCTCATCGCTGTAAACGGCTTCCACACCCAAATAAGGAAGGATCCGTTCCATCACATTTCCGACATAGGGTGCGGCAACGGTACTTCCGTATAAGGAACCTTTTGTCGGCTCATCTACAATGATGATAACGGCATATTGCGGATTTTCGGCAGGCGCAAATGCGACCGTCGAACAAACATAATCTTCACTGACCGCAAATTCGGAGCTGTCACCGATGTATCCGCAAATACTGCACACATATTTTTGAACACCGTCAATCTTTTTCGGGGTTCCCACGCTGTCACAATGCGGACACTCCCGTTCCTTTTTTTCGGATGTTCCCGTCTTGGCAGCAATGCGATAACCGGCTACATAAGCATTTTTCGCGCCGCCGTCTCCGGAAACTCCCTTTTCCAAAATGTCGGCAACCGTTTGGCAGATGTCTTTGCTGATCACCTGCCGTTTGGAAGTTGCATCAGCCGAAGAAATGACCGTACCGTTCTCATCGGTCACGGATGAAAACAAATGCGGAGTGACCAAGTAACCGCCGTTTGCAACTGCACTGATCGCCGTAATATGTTGAATCAGCGTCACATTGAAATTTTGTCCGAAAGAGTAAATGGCAAGATCCAATTCCGTAAAGGCATCCTCGGAAGCAAAGATGCTTCCGCCTTCCCCGGGCAAATCAATTCCGGTCCTTTCCAAATATCCGAATGCCTTCAGATATTCATAGAATGTGTCGGTTCCCAAGCGAAGTCCCACACGCATCAACCACGGGTTGCAGGACTGCTGGATTCCCTGCACAAACGTCAAAGAACCGTGTCCCTGTGTTTTGTGACAGTGAATTTTTTGTCCGAGCACGGTATGGTAGCCAATGCAACTATACCGTTCATCAAGAGAAACCACATCTTCCTCCAGTGCCATTGCCGCGGTCACGATCTTAAATGTAGAGCCGGGAATATAAGACTCGGTAATTGCCTTATTTTTCCACATATTCAACAGCAATGCCTGTTTCATGGAACTGTATTCGTCACTGCCGACCGTATAACCGCTTTCTTCCAACTTCAATAACGATTGTTCGTCCAACGCCCACGGATCATTGAGATCAAAGGAAGGACAGACCGCCATTCCCAAAATTTCCCCCGTATTGACATCCATGACGATCCCGGCTGCACGATTTTCACCGCCGGATTCTTCATACGCTTTTTTCAGCTCATCTTCCAATGCCGATTGAACAAACACATCCAACGTTGTCCGAACATGATAACCGTTCTTTGCCTCAATATATTCTTTATAGCTGTAAGGCATTTCATTCCCGCTCGCATCACGTGCGGTCACATAGCGTCCGTCAGTCCCGGACAATTTTTCATCGTAATAATATTCCAGCCCGTACAATCCCGTTCCGTCACTTCCGGTAAAGCCCAACACATGGGAAGCAAGCGTATGATACGGATAGTAACGCGTATAGGTACTTTCCAGATAGATCATCTGTTCCAGATCGTATTCATCAATGAAAGCACGTACAAGATCTGCCGTCTCCTCATCAACCTCTTTTTGGATGGTTCGATCCAAAAAGCCCGTATAAGTGGTCTGCTTCAAAACAAATTCATAACTTCGATCCAAAATTTCGGACAGGTGTTGTGCAATCAATTCATCCAATCGAATGTTACTGCCGTTTTGATCATGCTCACTTTGTGCCGATGCAATGGAAGAAGGCGAAATAAAGACACGATAAGTAGAAACATTGGTCGCCAACAAAACGCCGTTGCGATCGTAAATATTTCCGCGTGCCGCATGAACGGAAGATTCCGTAGTCATCTGTTGCAACACTTTTTGCTGATAATGTTCGTAATCCACCGTTTGCAACAAAAAGATGCGAATCAAAAGTGCCGCAAAAAGCAAAACGGAAACGCCGAACAAAACACTCGCCCGACCGGCAAGTTTGGGATGAATTCCACCGTCAGTTTTTATTTCCGTCAGTTGGATAGGCTGTTCCACGGCAAGCTCCTTTCCGCATGCTTTTGGGAAAGGCGAGGAGTATTTCCTCGCCTGTCTTGAATGATTCTATGCTTTTTCGCTGCATTTTATGTTTGATAAGCGCGAATACTCACTTCAAAATTCCAAGTGCATTCAACAACGCCGATAATCCGACCGTTTTCGGCGGCTCTTCTTCAAATACGTCAATGGAATCTTCCCCTCCCATAGATAAATATTCCATGCGGAGATATTCCCGATCCACCATACCGTATTCATTGACTGCAATCTCTCGAATGGTTAAAAGATCGTTTTGAACGCTCAAATCCGACCGCAACTCCGAAACCTCATTGGACAATTGCAAGAATTCCTGTTTTAAGCGATTGACTTCCCCTTCTCCCTGTGTCAACATAACGGAGCCGGCAACAATCAACATCAAAGACATTGCAACCGCGGCAATTGCCGCCAGTGCGGAAAGAGGAAACCGCCGTGTCTCTCGTGTGGTATCCGGCTTGGAAAAATTAAACCATGACGTCGGCGCACACTTGACTTTTTCACGCAATTGTTCCGGCAATCTTCCGACCGTTTTTGGAACGGCGGTCATGCGTTGACGCAGATTCGGTTTTTCGATCGTTCGTACAGCCGCCGACCAACGGCAACCGACGGATTCCTCAGCGGTACATGTTTGAGATTCGTCAAGAGGTACAGCCAATGAAAAATCCGTATTCCGAATCCGCATGGCACGGGTTTCCGAAAAATATTCGATCAAATCACTTCCGGACATCATTTCTTTCCCATGACGGTAGCGCGCGCCGATATAAGCATCGGAAAGTTTGGAGAGTCGGTACGCTGCCGGTTGCAGTGCGCTCGTTTGTTCTTCACATGCCGCTTGTGCCTCGACTTCGGTACGAACCGCTACAGAAAGCCCACGTGTTGCAAATCGTTCGGCAATCGCACGGATCGCAGGTTCCGGACTAATCTGCAATGCAGTGGGCGATGATACGTTCGATTCAACATCAACTACAACGGGATTCATCTTCAAACTCTCCTTTCTTGTCAAATTTGTATTCCATCGAATCGCCGATCAAAGTTTTTCGGCAACCCGCAATTTTGCGCTTCGCGAGCGCGGATTTTGTGCCAATTCTTCTTCCGACGGCAGAATCGGCTTTTTGGTCAACACTTTGATTTGCGGTCGATTTCCACAAACACAGACTGGGAAATTTTTCGGGCAGGTACAACCTCCCGTTAAAGAAGCAAAACACTGTTTTACGATTCGGTCTTCTAAAGAATGGAATGTAATAATCGCAACCCTTCCACCCGGATTCAACATGGAAACGGCGGACTTGATCGCCGGTGCGATCACATCCAACTCAGCGTTCACTTCAATGCGCAACGCCTGAAAAGAACGCTTTGCGGGATGGTGTCCGCCATCTCTGGCTTGCGCTGGGATCGACCGTTTGATGATCTCCACCAGTTCCCCTGTGGTTTCGATCGAAGCCGATTCCCGTGCGCTGACAATATTTGAGGCAATGCGGGAAGAAAACCGTTCTTCCCCGTATTCAAAGAGGATGCGCCGAAGCTCTTCCTCCGTATATTCGTTCACGATCTGCCGAGCTGTCAGTGGATTTTGCATATCCATTCGCATATCCAACGGCGCGTCGGCTTGATATGAAAATCCGCGTTCGGCAGTATCCAATTGATAGGATGACACCCCCAGATCTAGCAACAAACCATCCACTCTCTGGATGTCGCGCTCAGCACAAACCCGTGCAATATTTTTGAAATTGGTATGAACGACCTCGACACGATCTCCGTAAACGGAAAGACGTTCCGTTGCAACACGAACCGCCGTTTCATCTTGGTCCAATGCCAATAATTTTCCGTTTTCATTCAGACAAGCCGCTATTTCAAAACTGTGCCCCGCGCCTCCGGCAGTTCCGTCAATATAAATTCCATTCGGACGGATCGCAAGAGCTTGGATACATTCCCGCAAAAGAACCGACCGATGTGAAAAATGAATCTGTTCTTCCATATCCATCCTTCCCTCATTTCATCCGTCTTTCGTAATAAAAGTCTTCATTTTATACATTCGTCATCGGTTACAATCTTCCGTTACAGACCAAGAGCTTCCAATTCGGCAATCATTTCTTCACGGTCCACCTCATCCTTCAGTGCATCGTAAGAAGCTTCCGCCCAAATTTCGGCATATTGACCGCATCCGACCACCACGATGTTTTTTTCGATCTCGGCATATTCGATCAATTCCGGAGGCAGAACGATTCGTCCTTGTGCATCCGGAGTTGCCTGCAAGAGCGATGCATGCAGATAGCGCATAATTTTTTCGGAGAGCTTTCTGTTTTGCTCCCGCAAAGGCGCGATATAGTTTTCCCATCCTTCACGAGAGTAGATTTTCAAGCATTTTTCACGGATGTCCTTCGCTACCACCAAAGGCTGTCCCAATTCCTCACGTAACTTTGCCGGAATAAATATTCTGTTTTTCGGATCTAAACCGTGACGATATTCACCACCCAGCATGATGCTCTCCTCCTCTCTCCGAATTTTGATGGAAAGTTAGCGTGTTTTGAACCACTTTGCTACACTTCACACCACTTTGCACCACTGACAGGTATATTATATACTATTTTTTTGAATTGTGCAAGTGGTTTTGAAAAATTTTTTCTGTTTTTTTTCAGTTTTTCAAGCAAAATCGGCAAGCACCGTAATTTCCGACATCGTTTGCATTCAAGCATTCGAAACCCCCTGTTTCTGAACCGTGATTTCGGAAACATTCTCTTCCCGAACAAAGCCCCCATCGACATCCACCCGTGAAAACTTTCTTCCATGAACTTTTCAAAAAAAACTTGACGGGGTTTGAAAAATATGCTATACTGTTAGCTGAATGAATGTTTATTGTACAAGAAACCGCAGAAAGAAGGATGAATAACAGATGGAACAGATAGGACTGTTTGATACACTGTGTGAGCTTCGTCAAATAATCAAAGTGCGCGAAAAGAAAAAAAGCGGAAAAACGCCCGTGGTCTGCTCGGATGAATCTTTACGTGAGATCATTCGTCTGATGCCTCGAAAAGCATCCGATTTTTACAGTATCCCCGGAATCGGTCCCGCTTTTGTGGAAAACTATGCTGAAGAATTTCTTGTCGCACTCAATCAAAAAGCCTCCGACGGAAACGACGAAAATCATGATGTTGAAGGCACTTTGCGCGAACTTTCCAAAAAATTGATCAATATCAATAAGAGCAACCGCATGCTCTTCCTTCCCAAACTCTCTCCAAAATATGCAGTGGATCTGTTCGGTCTTGCCGGACGAATCAATCCGTTGGATATTCTATTCAATGCTGGAACGGAGCCGACCGTGATTGCCGCCTCCGCCGATCAGGATCTTCCCCGTACCGATCCGGCAAGAGAGCGTTACAAAAATTTGACATCTTTGATCCGTGAAGTCACTCGCGATCTGCGTGACAAAGGACAGAATGACCTCTATATCGGCTATCCTTTTGTACAGGGAAACCTTGTCAACGGAGAATTCGGCATTCGTGCGCCGCTTTGTCTGTTTCCGGTCACATTGGATCGCTCCACTTCCAATGTGACTGTGGAAGCCGACCCGACACGTGACATTATTTATAACGGAACATTGATTTTGGCGCATGACAAATTCAATGGGATTACCTCTCCCATGCCGGACTGCACATTGGAAGATACCGATCCGGACACCTTTTTGCAAACGCTCTTGGATTTTTATGCCGCAAACGACATCCGCATTGAATATGACAACGACGAATTGAAAAAATTTACGGAATATCCCGGCGAGTCCTTCCCGCATTATGCGCGCGGAACTCTGAAGTTGGTACACAACATCGTCATCGGAAAATTCCCCGCTTGTTCCAACTCCATTCAAAAAGACTTTGAAGATATTTTGAACAAAGGACTGGTCAACCGCCTGGTCTCCGATCTTGTTTCGGATTACGGTTCCACGGATTTTTATTCCGATCACACCGATTCGGCACCGGAATTGAACAGTCCGGATAAAGCAATCGACATTCGTGAAAGCTCTCTTGTCTATATCAATGCGCTCAACAGTGCACAAGAGGCTGTCCTCAATGCATTGAACGAAAATGACGAACTGGTAGTAGAGGGACCTCCCGGAACCGGTAAATCGCAAACCATCACCAGTTTAATTACGCAATTCGTCAATCAAGGGAAAACCGTCCTGATGGTCTCCGAGAAAAAAACCGCTCTGGATGTCGTCTATTCCCGACTCGGAAACCTTTCACGATACGCCATGATGATGGACGATGCCAACAATAAAAACCAATTTTACGGACAATTGGAACGGCTTCTGCTCAGTACCGATGCCAATGTTCCTCCGGAACTTCCGGATTTATCTCCCATTTCGGCAGAAATTGACGCAGATGTGGCAACTTTGGAAATCATTGCACAGAAATTGTTCTGTCCCGGAGAATTCGGCGTTGCACCTTACAAGCTCTATATGGAGAACCGTCGAATCAATCTGCAAAGTCACGAGCAGATCAAAACTTACAAAACCATCCGCACGGTGATTACGGACGAACTTTTGAATTTGAAATACGATGAGGTCAATGCCATTCACAAACGCTTTGCCAACGGACAACTAACAAACAGTCTGGATCACTACCAATTGACCATTGAACGGTATCCGTGGTTCTTGAATATGAAGGACGATCTTTCCAACTATGATTTGATCCTCTTTACGGATGCCATTGATGAAATGATTCTGAAGATCGACGAATGGCGAAATCAGTCCTTCCTCAAACGTCAAACCTCCAAAGGTCGTTTGACGAAAGAAATCCAACAAATGACAAAGGACTATTTCCAAAAGCTCAACGGTGCTTATACCGTCCGCTTGATGATGGAACAGCCGGAAGCGGTCAAACAAAGTTTGAAAGAATTTACCGCAGGATACGCCAATCTCAAACCGGTCGTTATGAGTTTGACCGACCATGAAAATATGTACCTGGCGGCACTCCGCAAGATTCACAAAATCTGTGGCGGAACAGTCAGCGAGTGGAATGATGAGCTTTACAACACGATCCTGTTTGAGTACATTCAAAAATTTGAAAGTGAAAACCGTACCCTGATTCCGAAAGTTGATTCGTTTGAAAAGATCATTGATTCCATCGAAAACAATATCAAAATCAAGCAAGATCTTTCCCGCCAACGAATCACAAAGCTGTTGGCTGATGATTTGAAATATATCACAACATCCAAACGAAAAGGCGAAATCAGCCGTGCCATTGAAAGTCGTCGGCGCAGCAGCATCGGCAAATTTGTCCAAAAGTTTGATTTTGAATTGTTCAAAGCACTGAAAATTTGGCTAATGACACCGGACGCGGTCTCCGAGGTTTTGCCGCAACAAAACGATTTGTTCGATCTTTTGATCTTTGATGAAGCTTCACAGTTATATATCGAAAAGAGTATTCCCTCTTTGATCCGTGCGAAAAAAGTCGTAATCGCCGGAGATCACAAACAACTCCGCCCCTCCAGCCTCGGAGAAGGTCGTTTTGATTTGGAAGATACGTTGGATGAGGATGCCGAAATTTCGGCGGCACTGGAAGAAGAAAGTCTGTTGGATTTGGCACGCTTCCGTTATCCCGATGTTTTGCTCAACACGCACTATCGTTCCAAATACGAAGAATTGATCGACTTTTCCAACTATGCCTTCTATAAAGGTCGCTTGTTTGTTGCTCCCAATACCGATGTTCCGGAAAAGCCTCCCATTGAAGTGCATCAAGTGAATGATGCCACCTGGCTCGGACGTTCCAATCGCCGTGAAGCCGAAGAAGTCGTTTCACTCCTCAAAGACTTTTTCCAAACCCGCCAAAACAACGAGACCATCGGAATCATCGCTTTCAATGCTTCACAACGGGATACCATCTATGACGTGATCGACGAAGAATCCGTCAAAGACCCCAAGTTCGGCACAACGATTCGCGCCGAAATGGCGCGCAAAGATAACGGTGAGGATACCGGACTGTTTGTGAAAAACATCGAAAGCGTTCAGGGAGATGAGCGTGATGTCATTGTCTTCTCCATCGGATATGCAAAAAACGCAAGCGGAAAATTGGTACACAACTTCGGATGGCTCAATCAAAAAGGCGGTGAAAACCGATTGAACGTTGCCATCAGCCGCGCCAAGAAAAAGATTCACATCGTCACCTCTTTCCGCCCCGCCGAATTGATGTTGGATGATGCCAAAAACGACGGTCCCGGAATCCTCAAACGGTATTTGGAATATGCATTTGCCATCAGTAACGGAAACAAGGATGAGGCTGAAATGATTTTGCGTTCATTCGGCGAAACGTACGGCATTGTGGCGGCACCGCTGGAAACTGAGTTTGCTCAAAAGGTCGCCGACGCATTGCGTGAAAAAGGCTATGAGATCGACACGCAAGTCGGAATCGGCGGTTATCGCATTGATATTGCCGTTCGCAAAAACGGAAGATACGTTTTGGGCATCGAGTGTGACGGAAAACTCTACAGTGTCGCTTCCTCGGCAAGAGAACGCGACTATCATCGCCAAAAATATTTGGAATCCCGCGGATGGAAAATCAAACGCATTTGGAGCATGGATTGGTGGCGCGATCCGCAACGGGAAATTCATGAGATCTGCATGTTGGCGGACAGTCTGTAAAGAAAAGATTGTAACACAATCCATCATACAAATTTTGATGTGCGGACACAAAAAAGATTCCGAAATCAAACAAATCAGGCACTCTGCAAAAAACAGCAGAGTGCCTGACTTGTTTTGAAAAGAATCCGGACTGACACAAAGAACCATTCACTTTTTTCTTTCTTGCAAAAGTTGTCTTCCGGCTCGAATCAATGCCGGTGCATTCACGGCGACCAACAATGCGGTCAAACCGACCGTCCATAAAAATCTGCCACTGACATCCCATGTCATGGCAATTGCGGAAGCACAAAGCAACAAGATACTCACACACAACCGCGGCAAGCACCGATGAAAGCGAATCAGACGCGGTGCGTCAATCAACCGCACAACCATCACCAAAGCATAGCTTGCAAAGGTTGCCACGGCAGCTCCCAATGCTCCCATGCGCGGGATCAATAAAAAATTCAAAAAAATATTGGAACCGGCTCCCAACACAGCCGTTACAAAAGAGTGTCCGCTCTTTTTCCGTACCAAATATACACTGGCAAGGAACGAAACGATCGCTTCCAGCGCGGCGGCACAAAGCAAGGTCGGCATATATCGCCATGCTTCAAAATACGCTTCGTTGAGCAACAACGAAGTCAAAAAACGTGATAACAAAATCAATCCCGCGGTTCCGATCATGATCACGGACAAAAATCCGCTGAATACGCGCGTATAAAATATCCCGCACGAACGATCATCCGAAGCTTCGGCAACGGCTGAAAACTGCCATGCCTGAAGAAAAATCCCGGAAATCAAATTGACAATGGTCGGGATTTTGTAAGCTGCCGAATAAATGCCGTTGATACTCTCTCCGCAAAAGTAAGTCACCATGGTACGATCGGACAAATCGGTAATCAACCAACAAATCGTCGTCGGTACCAACGGCAAACTGAATCGTAACAACTCCAACATCATACGCCGACTGATTTTGGAAAACCGAAACGTCATCCAGAGTTTGGCACGAATCCATAGGAAGACACATGTGAAAGCATTTCCGCATACCACGGACAGCACGTATCCGGTCACACCGAGACAGAATCCGTACAAAAACAAAACATTCAATGCCACTGTCAAAACTGTGTTCAAAATTCCTTGCGCCGCAAACAAGACGGTACGGTCGATTGCCCGCAAATACTGAGACAACACTGCTTGCAGGTCGGCAAACAAGACATACAAAACGATCAGCCATACAAATTCTCGACAGTATTCCACCAACAAAAGTAACGGAGACAGGATCAAAAATACGCCCAAACCCAATGCCAAAAGAATCAGCGAAGATGAAAAAACCGCTTCTTTATCGGCTTCCCGCTCTGCCGCAAATCGAAAAATGCCGGTACTGACACCAACCGCCGCCAAAGGAATCAAAAAATTGGAAAGACTGGTAATCATTTCGGCGACACCGTATTCCGCTGTGGTCAACCACGCGGTATAGAGTGGCATCAGAAAAAAAACAAGAAGCTTGGAGCCGAATGTCCCGATGGCTAAAATCGCGGTATTGGACAGTAATTTTTTGGAACGGTTCATTTATTTGCTTTCCCGATAACGCATCGCTGCGTCGGCTTTTCCGTCACCCGTCGTATCCACGTACACGGTATCAATCGTACCGTCCCCATTTGTATCTGCAAAAATCCGCGCTCCCGTCTTATGCTGATGTTTACGCAACGTCAAAAACGTGCTGACGGCATAAACCACAGTCAGAGCAATGATCACCCATCCCATGATACGCATAACCAGATCCAATGCGTTCGCCGGTCCCAAAATAATCAGGATCACACCTAAAATCATCTTCGGCATTTCTCCTTTGAACTGCATCATATGATCTTTTGCCATCACAATCGTGACAAAGGGCAAGACGAGCAAATAGATTCCCAAAACGATCATCAAAACACTGTTATGATGAAAGATCATCATCAATCCGACAAGCGTCGCAATTGCCGATAAAACCAACGATACTTTTCCTTCCGTTGTGGCAAAGGAAGTGATACCGGCAACCAATCCGGGAACACTGTAGACAACGGTAACGATTCCGAGAATGACAAAAATCAAATTCAACAGCAATCCTGCCGGAATTGCCAAAAGTAGGATTCCCGTAATCAATCCGGGCACCGAGAAAGCAATCGCCTGTCCCAATGCGGTCTTTGCATGCTCATCCATTTTCATAGTTGTTTCCTCCAAAAATCATTGATTTATCATGAGAGAAATCGCATCGGGATGGACATATCCTTCCGGCGATTTTCCTTCATCCAAAAGTGTACGTACCAACGTGGAACTGATTTCGGCATGATCGTTTTTCGCATGAATCAATTCGGTGCGAAAGCGCGGATTGTGCGCTGAATTCCAATCAGCCATGTGCAATTCGTATTCGTAATCGGCATCGTTGCGCCATCCTTTGCAAACCACGTCGGCACCGAGTCGGTCAAACAAATCGATCAACATACCGCACTCGGCAACAACACGCACATTGGGCAACTGTGCCACGGTCTTTTCGGCAATCAGCACACGCGTTTCCATGTTAAAGCGATACCGCTTGGCGCGATTGATCATAACCGCAACCACAACTTCATCATACCGTTTGGCAACTGTTTGGATCACATCCAAATGTCCCAACGTCATCGGATCAAAACTTCCAGGAACAATTGCAAGACTCATTTTTTATTTTCCTCTTTCCAAGCCAAAATCGTCACAAATGCCGCACCGTATCGCACAGCGCGAAGCACTTCAAACCGTTGCCGTAAGACCGAATCCGACAGAAAAACATCCTCCGGCTCAGCACTTTCGCAAACGATCTTTGCCCCGTCTGCAAGTAATTGCTCGCTTTCCAACAACCGCAGAGTGTCCGGAATCAATCCTGCCGCATACGGCGGATCCAAAAAGACCAATCGAAACTGTCGTTTCCCCTTCATACGCTCCAAACAAGCGCGATGCGGCAAACAAACGATCTCACACTGCGTTAACAAATGCGTTTTTTCGGCATTGCGGCGCACAATCTCAGTTGCCTGACGGCTGTTGTCGCAAAAGACAGCCGCTCTCGCACCGCGACTGATTGCCTCCAATCCCAACTGTCCGGATCCAGCAAACAAATCCAGTACATCGGCATCGGCAAGCTCAAACTGCAACATAGAAAATACCGCTTCCTTGGTTCGTTCAGCTGTCGGTCGCGTGTGATCTCCTTCCGGCGAAACCAACCGAACGCCACGCGCCTTCCCCGTAATGATGCGCATCATGCCTCAAGACTCCTTCTTATCCGTTTGTTTTTGACTCAGAAAATAAGCATAAACAGCCGCTGCATCCCGTTCGGAAATCCCGGGAACATGGGAAATCTCCTCCAAAGATGCCTGTTGCAAGGTTCGCAATCCGCCGAATGCCGTCAACAGTTTTTTCGCCTTGACTTCACCGATCCCGGCAATATTCGTCAGCACCGAAGAACGCAACGTTTTCCGTTTGGCATGTTCCATCCTGCCCACGGTATAGCGGTGTATCTCCTCCTGAATGCGATAGATCAAAGAAAAAACATCCTGCTCCCGTGCAATACTGATTTCTTCCTGTTCCGTGCAAATTGCCCGTGTTTTGTGATACTCGTCTTTGACCATCCCGAACACCGCAATATCCAATCCCTTTTCCCGCAACAAACCGCGCACTGTCGAAACATGTCCGCGTCCACCGTCCAGAAGAATTAAATCCGGCATTTTGGAAAACGAACCGTCCGAATCGGACAAATGCTCCAATCGACGGGATAAAGCTTCGTACATGGAAGCATAGTCATCTGTCCCACTCACCGTTCGGATGCGAAAAGAACGATAATCTTCCTTCTTAAACTTTCCGTTTTCACAAACAATCATCCCCGCCGTTAAATACTCGGATCCGAAATTGGAAATATCGTATGCCTCGATCCGTTCCGGATAGTTTTCCATGCACAACAATCCCGCAAGACGCGCCAAAGTCCCCTCAGTCCGCTTGGTATCGGCTTGATAAAGTTTTGCTTTTTCGGCTGCGTTTTTCGTAACCATATCGCACAATGTATGCAAAACACCGCGTTCCGGTACACGGATCTGTACTTTATGTCCGCACAGACGGGCAAGGTATTCGGAGAGCATCTCCCGATCCTCTTCGCTCATCTCAAATGCCAATAAAATCTGCGGCGGAATCGTCTCCCGATTCCGATAATGTTCACACAAAAAAGTGGTCATATCCTCATTTTCCAAAATACTGTCGGCTCCGTAAAGAAAATCTGCCTTATCCTGCAACATTCCGGATCGAATATAAAATACGGAAACACAAGAGCAGACATCGTCCGACCACAGTGCGACCACATCTTGCTCGGTCTCCGGATCTGCCACAACTTTTTGCTTTTGACTCAATTTTTCCAATGCTTGCAACGTATCTCTGCAACGTGCCGCCGCTTCATAGCGTTCTTGTTCAGCATAAGCATACATCTGCTCTTCCAGTTGCTTCTTGACATCCCGTGTTTTTCCGCTCAAAACATCTGCCGCACAACGGATTCGTTCAGCATATTCTTCCGCGCTCACATTCCCTGTACAAACCCCGCAACAACGACCGATCTGATAGTACATACACGGACGACCGTGAGCAATATCACGCGGAAATACGCGCGAACAAGTGGGCAGTTGAAAGCTGTGGGAAATCCATTCCAACAGTGCATATGCCGTACCGGAACCGGAATACGGACCGAAATACTTGGCTTTATCGCTTTCACGGCGGCGTGTGAAAAGGAATCGCGGATAGTCACCACCTGTCAGCTTAATGTAGGGATAGGATTTTGCATCTTTGAGTCGAATATTATATTTAGGCGAATACTGTTTGATCAACGTATTCTCCAAAGACAAAGCTTCCATCTCATTGTCGCAAAGATAGTAATCGAACTCATAAACCGAAGCAACCATGCGCGCTGTTTTAACGTTTTTTTCTCCGTTTTGAAAATATTGCGATACACGATTCTTCAATTTGCGCGATTTTCCGACATAGATCACCTTGCCGTTTCTGTCCCGCATGATATAAACACCCGAACACAGCGGAAGTGCATTCGCTTTTTCCAACAATTCGGCTCTACGCTTCTCACTTTGCGGCATTTCTGACCCCCATCCCAAATAAAAACGGCGTGCATTGCAGAATTGTGTCATTCCGCCGACGCACACCGCCTATGCCTACTTTTACTCCATCATCAGGCTTCCGAAAAGCCGCTTTCAGCCAATTCAGCCAAACCCGCAAGTGCAGCGTCCTCATCCTGACCGTCTGCCAGCAACGTTACGGTCATATCTTTGGCAATTCCAAGAGACAAGACTCCCAACAGGCTTTTTGCATTCACTCTTCTGTCATCCTTTTCAATCCAAATCGACGCTTTGTAAGTATTTGCCTTTTGAATAAAAAACGTCGCCGGTCTTGCATGTAAGCCACTGGCATTGGTAATAACGATGTCACGTGAAATCATATGCGTTCGCTCCCTATCTTCAAAATGAACTTTATCCGTAAAAGACACACGGATATAAGATTTACGATTATATATAGTATATCAAAAAATGCGAATAATTTCAATAGGCAAACTATAGGATTTTTACGGTTTCTTTCCCGCGTTTTCGTGCAAAATAGATACAAAATTCCATCATAGAGGTTCTTTTTTCCCGTTTTCACGCTCGATTCGCCGTATTTCGCGCACCAATGCGCGAACATAAGCACGGTCGGAATAGCATTCGATCGTCTGCCCTTTCAAAACAGCGGTTCTTCCCGAAATCAAAAATCCGCTTGTGCGATCCGTCCCTTCAACCTCCACCGTCAAAGTGACATCCACTCTGCTTCCGTCTTCCCACCGTCCTTCGTACAGTGTTCCGTTTTCCTCCAAACAAACCTTTGCCGGTACCGACGATAGTTGCCGTAACGTACCGAACTGCTCTCCTCCGGCGTTATAAAACGGTTCGCCGACGGTCAACATGTCAGCTGTTTCTGCATCCACGTTTCGCATCAGCAGAACAATTTCAGCCGTTTGCAACACATCCTCATCGGTACTGTGCAATGCTCGATGACGCAAACAAATCCCAAGGATTGAAAAAACCAACATCAAAATCAAACACAGATCAATCGGATTCAAAAAACGCCGCCGCATCTCACTCAGCTCCCTCCTCTTGTACATCAATGATAACGGCATACGGAATATACCAATCCCCGATCCGAAACGCTCCTCCGCATCCTGCCGCAATCCGTACATCCGACAGACGCAAACCGTCGCCGGGTGAAAACGAACCCGTTCCCTGGATCGTAACATCCATATCCGTATGTCCGATCCACTCGGTAATCAGAATTTTTCCATCCGAAATCACCGCCCGTCGGTGCGGACGTTGCCGAACATCCGTTACAATCCCCAGTGTCGCTGTTCCGTTTTGTGATCTGACTTCACACCCGACAGGAAATGCCGCTGTTTCCGATGACGTAAACAAGCCGGGATCCACATCGGAAATGCGAATGGTATAGCGCAATTCCACACTGGGATTTTTTATCCGGTATTGCTTCACCGCATACCAAATTCCGATCCCGCAAACCAAGATTGCCCCCAGCAAACACCAATCAACAACCGAAAAGATTCTTCTTTTTTTCTCTGTCACACCATTGCCTCCCCATGTACCGTAGTCAAAGCACAGGTCATAAAAAACAGACCGATCATCCCCGCACAGTACCACAAATGATCAAACAATCCCATGACCAGCACACCGCACAAAGCATACAGGCTCCCCAGACTGTGTCCATATACCGTGCAACGCAAAAAAAGCAGCCCCAACATCATGAGAAAAACCAATAACCCGAATCCGCCCAATTCAACGGCAATTTGCAAAAAGATCTGATGGGCATGCATCACCGATTCGATTCCGCTGAAGGCATATTGCGGATAAACCGCAAAAAAAGCCTCCGATCCGACACCGATACCATAGGGATGTTCCGAAATCATCCGCAAAACGCCGCGCCATGTGTACAGACGATAGCGGACGGAAGACTCCCCCAACTGACCGATGCTCGCAAATCTGCGAAAAACGGTGGGCGGTAACCACGACACGGCAAAAGCCGCCAACGGTAACAGAAAACATCCGAAAGCAAAAGTAGAGCGACTGTGAAAAGCAAAGAACAGGAACAGTTCCAATATCATACCGAGCCATGCGCCGCGCGTCCAAGTTAAAACCGTACACATACAGATCATTCCCGCAACCCATGCAAATAACAATCGTCTTCCAAATGATTCTTGTCGATCAAAGCAACCGCATAATGCCATTGGCAATTGAAATAACAGATAAATTGCCAAAATATTCGGATTCTGAAAAAAGCCGGTCACACGTCCGCCAATATCCGAAAAACGCGCCGCATCCACCCATTTCGGTTCCATGCTTCCGAAAAAATATTGGAGAATGCCGTATCCGGAACAGAAAAAAGCAGCCGCTAAAGATGCCGAACGCAACCGCCGCCTCCATAACGCATGCACAAGCAAAGATTTGGTCGGAAAATACACGCTCGCCAACAAGCATGCACACAAACCGTCCCGTGCAGATCCCCATCCGACAATTCCGCCAAACGCCAACAACAGGCAAAACAACAGAACAAAAAAATCAACAATTTCAAAGTGAAAAAGCCGTCTCCCGCAAAACAACTTGGCTCCCCATGTCAAATCGGTCAAAAGAACCGCAAAACACAGAATCACAGTCGGATGAGAGAAGCTGTGCAAAAAAGGAAATATCCCTACAATCAGAACCAAATTCCATTCCGGAACGGCAACCAAAAGCTTCAAAAGCAAAAATCCCAACAATCCGCAACAACAGTACAGAGGGGAAACCTTCCATGCCGCAACACAAAAAACAAACACGCAAAGCAAGCATCCGAAAAAGCCGATCCAATGCGCGCATTTTCGTTTTTCAGACAGATCGGAAAATCTTTCAAAAGAGATTTCGCAGGTATCGTACAAAACGAATCGGATCCATCGGCTGTTCCGTACAACGGAAAACAACTGACCGCCGGAAAAGAGAAACGGCAAGGAAGCCGCAAGCAAGCCAAAAGAGGCAATCCACTGTCCCATATCGGAAACCAATCGAGGATGATACCGGGTAACTGCTGCAGATCCGATTCCGCACAAGAACAGAAATGCACCTACCAAAAAGCTGTCTCCCAAAAGAAATCGTTCTTGCAAAGTTTCGGATATCCGCATCGCAAGACTCTGCTCGCGGATCAGCATCCCCGTGCGATGAAATCGAAACCTCCAACCGTTGCGATCGTAGCCGTTGTCAAACAATCGAATCCGACGTGCGGCACTTCCGCATTGCTCGATTTTTATATAACAAGCACGGAGGACGGTCAAAACGGTACAGGTAGCAAAAGCCAAGCGCAAACGGTCGGCAAGTTCCGTCGCATTGCTCCAAAGGAGGCTTTTTCTCCCTTTGTTAAACATAAAAAATCCTCCTACATTCTTGATAAGATGTAAAAGGATTTTTCAAATCATTTCAGTAAATCGGGGCGCAAACGCTCGGTCAAAGCTCTTGCCTGTTCTTCCCTCCAACGATCGATGTTGGCATGATGACCGGAGAGCAACACTTCCGGTACTTTGACACCGTGAAACTCGTAAGGACGTGTATATTGCGGATATTCCAGCAAACCGGAGGAAATGCTCTCTTTTTCGTAACACTCGGCATCGGACAGAACACCGTCCACCAAACGTGCCACACAATCGGTCAAAATGCACGCGGGAATCTCTCCTCCCGTTAATACAAAATCTCCGATGGAAATTTCTTCATCCACAATTTCGTCCACGATCCGACGATCCACTCCTTCATAATGTCCGCACAGTAAAATCAAATTATCATAATCGCGCGCCAACTCTGCAGCACGTGCTTGTGTCAGAATCCGACCTGTCGGAGAAAGGTAGATGACTCGGCGACGGTCGGTTACAAAATTTTCTTCTGCCTGATCGCGCAAGATTGCGGTATAACAACGAAAGATCGGCGGTGCCATCATCAACATCCCTTTTCCGCCGCCGTAAGGGGTATCATCCACGCGGTGATGCTTGTCCTCGGAATAATCCCGAATGTTGTGTGTCAACACCGTAATGGCACCGCTTTTTTGCGCACGTCCGATGATACTTTCTCCCAACACAGTCTCAACCAGATCGGGAAACAATGTCATAATGTCAAACCGCATGTTCTGCCTCCCCACCATCCAACAAACCGGGAATCGGTCTAAGATAGATCGCATCTTCCGGATCGATGCGTACCAAAAATTCCGGAACAGCCGGAATCAACGCTTCCCCCGTTTGGGTTTGAACAACATACAGATCCCGTGCGCCGCTCGTATTGACATCGGTCAAAACGCCAAGCGTCTCCCCACTGTCGGCATGACGCACGGGCAAGCCGAGCAGATCGGAAATAAAATAACTGCCATCCGAAATCGGCAATTCCTCGCGTGCGGCATAAACTTCGGTACCGCGCAATCGGGTTGCCTGTTCCTCGTTCGACACACCTTCCAGATTCATCAATACAAACTGCTTAAAAACGGAAGCATGCGATACATGGCGCGGAACATAAACTCCGTCCGTTAAAAAGTAGATGGTTGTTAAACCCGCCAAAATTTCCGGAGAATCACACCAAGATTCCAATTTGACCGTCCCGCGAAACCCGTGGGTATTGATAATTTTACCGCAAGGCAAATACGGAAGCTTCATAAATAAAAAGCTCCTTTCCTCATATTGCTTATAGTATATCATATATCTCAAAAAAATGCAAGAGAACCCTTCTGTTTTTCTTGCTTTTTTCTTCCAAAAGTAATTTTTTTGCCATCTTTTCAAAATATTTACAAATTAGGGCTTGTATATTGATTTGCAAACCGTTATAATGTTATAATAAAAAGATTTATATAAACGGAGGTTTTGAAAAATGGATATTACATTTCTGATTATGATGGTCGTCATTTTGGTGGCAATGTACTTTTTTATGATCCGCCCCCAAAGGAAACAGGAAAAAGAGCAAAACGCCATGCGCAACAATTTGGAAGTCGGTGATGAAATCACGACCATCGGCGGAATCATCGGGAAAGTGGTCAGCATCAAAGATGAAACTTGCGTCATTGAGACCACGCATGAGCGTACCAAAATCCGTATTCTGAAGACCGCGATCAATCGTGTGGATGTCAAGGCTTCGGATCTTTGAGCTTAAAAATTCTATCTGTCGGTCATAAAAAGCCTCTGTTCGGAATAGATTGAAACAACATCTTCCGAACGGAGGTTTTTTATGATCAATCAAAATCACTCCTCCCGTAACAAGCGGGAAAAATCCATCGCCCACTCGCGTTCCAATACCACCGCCCAAGAAACAGCGTCTTCTCATCTTGCCACCCATCTTGCAACCAGTTTCGGAATAACCATTCTCATCGGAATGCTCCTTCTGCTGGTCTGCACCGCCATCGCCTATTTTTGTCCAGATCCCAATGCCACCGTACAAGTATTCGGGCTGATCGCTTCCGCCCTGACCGCTCTTTTCGGTGGCTTTACGTCAATCAAACTGCATAAGCATTCCGCGCTTTTCTGCGGTCTGCTCAACGGTCTCCTCGTTTCCGCATTCATGCTATTGCTATCCCTCTTCTTCGCAAAATATGCTTCCGGCTATTCAGCCGGGATCTCTTGTCTGTTACACATGATATTTTTGGTTTTTTCCGTTCTCGGTGCATATTTGGGACTTCCGAAATCATCGAGCAAAAAGAAGAAAAAAAGGCTCTGATGTCACCGAATCGGTCATAACCTGTCCCGTTCCGCATAGGAATCGAGACAGGTTATTTTTTGATTCGCAAAAATCCGATTCAAAATGTTCCGCATCCCAAACATTTCAGGTTATCGTTCACAATTCATTCATTACCATGACTATAAAAGGTCATAAAAAAAAGGTATAATATAAAGGTTGTAAAAAAGCGGAAATACAAGAAAGGGATCGCTCACCTCTATGAAAAAACTGTTAAAATATTTGAAACCATATACCAAGGAAACCGTGATCAGTCCGCTCTTCAAATGTCTGGAAGCCGTTTTCGATCTGCTCGTCCCCATCGTGGTAAAACGGATCATCGACATCGGAATTGCCGAGGAGGATATGGGCTATGTCGGGCGGATGGTTCTTCTGCTGTGCGGATTTGCCGTCATCGGCTTGGGATGCGCTTTGGTTGCACAGTATTTTGCCGCCAAAGCTGCCATCGGATTTAGCACCGATCTTCGCCGCGACCTGTTTGCTCACATCCAACGTCTCTCTTACACCGAGACAGATTGCATCGGAACATCCACTTTGATCACGCGATTAACGGGAGATGTCAATCAGGTACAATCCGGCATCAATATGACATTACGCCTTCTGCTCCGTTCTCCCATCATTGTTTTCGGTGCCATGTTCATGGCGTTTACGGTCAATGCGCAAAGTGCTTGGATCTTTGTTATCGTCATTCCACTCCTGTCAGCCGTCATTTTTTCCATTCTTCTCAAAAACATTCCGCTTTACAAAAAAGTACAAAAAGATTTGGATCATGTTACATCGGCAACACGTGAAAACCTACACGGTGTACGCGTCATTCGTGCCTTTCGTAAGGAACAGGAAGAAATCGATCGTTTCCATAAGATCAACGAAGAACACAATCGCTCACAGAATTTTGTCGGTAAAATTTCAGCACTGATGAATCCTTTGACTCTGATCATTGTGGATGCCGGGATCATTGCTTTATTGTTGTCCGGTGCCAAATTGGTAGAGATCGGCAACATGTCGCAGGGCGATGTTGTGGCAATGACCAACTACATGGCGCAAATTCTGGTCGAGTTGATCAAATTGGCAAATACCATTTTTACGGTCAACAAAGCCTTGGCATGTGCCGACCGTGTACAACAGGTATTTGAAATTCCCGTTGGAATGGAACGTATGCAACCGCTTGACGCAACCGTTCCGGAACAAGCGCCGGCTGTCAGCTTTCAAAATGTTTCCCTGACTTACAAAGGCAATGCGGGAAAAACTTTGGAACAGATCAACTTCAGCATTCCCAAAGGCTCTACCGTCGGCATTATCGGTTCGACCGGTTCCGGAAAGACTTCCCTCGTCAATCTGATTCCTCGCTTTTACGATGCCACAGAAGGAACGGTTTGCGTCAACGGACGTGACGTTCGCACCTATGATACCGAAGAATTGCGGCGTTTGATCGCCATCGTCCCGCAAAAGGCAGTCCTGTTTTCCGGAACAATCCGTTCCAATCTTTTGTGGGGCAAATCGGATGCGACCGACAACGAACTCCGTTCGGCATTGGACTTTGCACAGGCAAAAGAATTTGTCGAACAGAAACCGCTTGGACTGGATGAACCCGTTTCACAGGGCGGAAAAAACTTTTCCGGCGGTCAACGGCAACGTCTGACCATTGCACGTGCGCTGGTACGCCAAGCCGAAATTCTGATTCTGGACGACAGCTCTTCGGCTTTGGACTATGCCACCGATGCCGCATTGCGTACTGCAATCAAACAGCTCCCCTATCATCCCACCGTATTTCTGATCTCTCAACGAACTTCCTCAATCCGCCATGCAGACCGCATTTTAGTCATGGAAGACGGAATGTTGGTCGGAATCGGTACGCATGAGGAATTACTTTCCACCTGCGGCGTTTACAAAGAAATTCACGAATCTCAATATCACAAAGGAGGTGAACCGGCATGAGCCAAAGTAAAAACAGCAAACCGAAAAAATATGACGGCAAAACGCTGTCCCGCGTTCTGCACCGTCTCAAACCATACCGTTTTTCCCTGATCTGTTCCCTCCTGTTTGCCGCCGGCAGTGTCCTCATGACACTGTACGTACCGCTGTTGACAGGGGATGCCATCGATTTGATCATCGGACAAAACAATGTCAACCTCTCCGGTGTTATCCAACTTTGTATTCGCATCGGAATTTGTGCCGTTGCCGGAGCGTTGTTTCAATGGTTGATGAATGTTTTGAACAATCGCATCACTTACGGGATGGTTCGTCAATTGCGTCGAGAAGCGTTTGAAAAGTTGCAAAGGTTACCGTTGTCCTATCTGGACAGTCACTCGACCGGCGATACCGTAAGCCGTATGATGTCGGACGTCGATCAATTCACCGATGGATTGTTGATGGGATTTGCACAGTTCTTTACGGGAATCCTGACCATTGCCGGAACGCTTGTCATCATGCTCATCATCCGTTGGCAGATCGCTTTGGTCGTCGTCTGTCTGACACCGCTTTCCCTTTTTGTTGCGGCTTTTATTGCAAAAAAGACCTACTCCATGTTTCATCTGCAATCCAAAACACGTGCCGAACAAACGGCAATTATTGACGAATACATCGGTAACCACAAAGTCGTGGTGGCATACAGTCATGAAGCGGAAGTGCAGGAGCAATTTGATGAAGTCAATGAACGTCTCGGAAAATGCTCCCTCCGTGCCACCTTTTTTTCTTCCACAACCAATCCTTCCACACGATTTGTCAACAATCTGGTTTATGCGGGCGTGGCATTGGTCGGTGCATTTCTCTGCATTTCTCCCAACTTTTCCTTTACAGTCGGTTCTCTGTCCGTCTTTTTGAATTATGCCAACCAATACACCAAACCGTTCAATGAAATTTCCGGCGTTCTGACCGAACTGCAAAACGCGCTTGCATGTGCCGCGCGCTTGTTTGAGTTATTGGATGAACAGGAAGTTCCTCCGGATGCACCGAATGCAGAGGTACTGACCGTTGCCGACGGTACCGTTGCCCTCAATGACGTTTGTTTTTCCTACACGCCGGAACGTGAACTGATCCGGGATCTCAATCTTGCGGTCACCTCTGGGCAAAGAATTGCCATTGTCGGACCGACAGGATGCGGAAAAACCACACTCATCAACCTGCTGATGCGATTTTACGATGTTAACAGTGGTTCCATCTCCGTCAGCGGCATTGACATCAGAACCATGACACGTGCCAGTCTCCGTGCCTCTTGGGGGATGGTTTTGCAAGATACCTGGCTCCGCGCCGCCACGGTACGGGAAAATATTTGTATGGGCAAACCGGATGCCACGGATGAAGAGATGATTGCTGCCGCAAAAGCCGCTCACGCCCATTCTTTCATCAAACGATTGCCAAACGGATATGATACCGTTTTGGGAGAAGGCGGCGGTTCGCTTTCACAGGGGCAAAAGCAATTACTTTGTATCGCGCGCGTGATGCTGTGCCTGCCCCCGATGCTGATTTTGGATGAAGCGACCTCCTCTATTGATACACGTATGGAGCTAAAAATTCAAAACGCTTTTGCCGAAATGATGAAAGGACGTACCACATTCGTAGTTGCCCATCGCCTGTCCACCATTGAATCAGCCGATGTTATTCTGGTTATGAAAGACGGAAAAATCATTGAGCAAGGCAACCATGGTGAATTGTTGGCAAAACAAGGATTTTATCATCACCTCTACTACAGCCAATTTGCAGGATAATGCACAAAAGAGAAAGCAAATCATTCCGACATTTTTACAATCAACCACCATTGGAACATGGGTTTATTCATATTCAATTCACGAACCCGTGTTATAATCATTTTATTCACATAATAGGAGGCAAAAGCATTGCTTGAACTGAAACAAATTATCAAAGACTACCGAACGGGAGATTCCGACGTTCGCGCTCTTGACGGTATCTCTCTGAAATTTCGGGAACACGAGTTCGTTTCGATCCTGGGACCGTCCGGGTGCGGAAAAACGACGCTCTTGAACATCATCGGCGGTTTGGATCAATACACATCGGGAGATCTCATCATCAACGGCGTATCCACAAAAGAATATGCAGATGCCGATTGGGATACTTACCGGAACCACTCTGTCGGATTTGTGTTTCAAAGTTATAATCTGATTCCCCATCAAACGGTACTTGCCAATGTGGAGCTGGCTCTGACACTCTCCGGCATTTCTGCCAAAGAACGCCGCCAGCGTGCAACACAAGCCTTGAAAGATGTCGGGTTGGGCGATCAACTCAATAAAAAGCCGAATCAACTCTCCGGAGGGCAGATGCAACGTGTGGCAATTGCCCGTGCACTTGTCAACGATCCTGATATTTTGCTGGCAGATGAGCCGACCGGTGCATTGGATACCAAAACCAGTGTACAAATCATGGAGATCTTGAAAGAAATCTCCGGTAAAAAACTGATTATTATGGTCACACACAATCCGGACCTTGCACGTGAATATTCCTCCCGCATCATCAGTGTATTGGATGGGCACGTGGTGGACGATACGGCTCCCTATCCGATGACGCAGGAGACGGTGACTGCCGTCGCAACCGATAAGAAACGCTCCAAACGGCATAAACCTTCAACGGATCAGTGCAAAAAGAAAAAGTCCATGTCCTTTTGGACAGCTTTATCCCTTTCCTTGAACAATTTGATGACTAAGAAAGGGCGAACGTTTATGACATCCTTTGCCGGATCCATCGGTATCATCGGCATCGCATTGATTTTGTCCGTTTCCACAGGTGTCAACAACTATATCAATTCCATTCAACGCGATACGCTTGCAAGTTATCCGATCTCTTTGAAAGCCAGCTCGACCGATCTTTCGGCTCTCATGACGACTTTAATGCAGACCGATCCTGGGCAAAAGAATGACGACCGTGATCCGAATCGCGTTTATGAGACACAAGTCATTGAGGAATTGATGAATTCACTCAACACCTCCAAACCGAACACCAACGACCTAAAAGCTTTCAAAAAACATTTGGAAGAAACAGAAGCTTTTGATAAATACTTGACCGCCATTCAATATACGTATGATTTCGATTGGACCATTTTGACAAAGGATAGCTCCGGCAACGTGGTTAAATCCAATGTGATGAAATTGATCACTTCCATCTACGGCGGCGGAACAAGCAGCGGGATCATGGGAAGTATCACTTCGTCCGGTTCAATTTTCTCCGAAAATACGATGTATGATTCCTTGGACGTGTGGGGAGAAATGCTCCCCGGAAAAGACGGCGAACAAGTCAATGACCTGATCAAAGATGAATACGACCTGATCTACGGAGATTGGCCGCAAGCATATAATGAGATCATGTTGGTTGTGACAAAGAACAACGAAATCAGCGATCTGGCACTCTATGCGCTGGGACTCCGCACCGAACAGGAAATCACAGATGAAGTGATGGCAGCCCTCAAAGGCGAGGTCATTGAGCTGGAGGAACTCCGTTCCTGGTCGTACGAGGAATTGTGCGGAATGACATTCCGGATGCTGTTGCAATCTGAATGTTACCAGTTGCAGGCAGACGGCACCTATGCAGACAGCTCCGAAAATGAGTTCGGCAGAAACCTCCTTTACAACAACTCGGAACTTGGCGTGGATCTGAAAATTTCGGGGATCCTACGTCCGAACGATACGGCAACGTCAGCCATTCTTGACCGTTATTTGGTGTACACCTCGGCTCTTACGGAGTATGCCATCAAAAAAACAGCCGAAAGTGACCTGCTCAAACAGCAATTGAACAATCCGAATACGGATATTTTAACGGGACTTCCCTTCCGACCTTCCGTCGTGAATGATTTGACCATCGAAGAAAAGAAAGCGGCGGTACAAGCTTACGTCGCAACGTTGAGCGTCAATGAAAAAGCTGCTTTTGCGAAGTTGGCTTATGAATCCTATGTTTCCGACAGCGATGTGGAAAAATGGATCACCATGATCGGAGAAGAGAATTTAATTCAAATGCTTGCCGAACAATTGAATTATTCAGCCGATGACATCCGAACGGCGCTCAACAATGAAGAAATCCGAAAAAATCTTTTGTACCCCATTTTGAAGGAAAAAATTTTGGATTCTCGGGATGCCGACACGGCATTTGCCGCCATGGGACTGACCACAAACGAGTTGATTGCCGACTATATGGATCAATACGTCGCCTCCGGTATGAGCAACGAAGAATATGAGTTGGCATACAATCAGTATCTGGCTCCCGCTTACTCGGAATCCACCTATGAGGACAATCTAATCCTGCTCGGCAATGTCGATCTGGATTCTCCGGACAGCATCAATCTTTACAGCGCAACCTTTGAGGATAAAGACGAAGTGGAACGGTTGATCAAAGAGTACAATCAAACAGTGGATGAGGAACAACAAATCTCGTGGACGGATTACGTGGCACTGTTAATGTCCTCCGTCACCATGATCGTAGATGCCATCACGTATGTTTTGATTGCCTTTGTTGCAATTTCTTTGGTCGTTTCGTCGATCATGATCGGCATTATCACGTATATCTCCGTTTTGGAACGCACCAAGGAGATCGGCATTTTGCGTGCCATCGGTGCTTCGAAAAAAGATATCCGTCGTGTATTCAATGCCGAAACCTTAATCGTCGGATTTGTTGCCGGTGTGATCGGCATTCTGATTACCTTGGGATTGATCGTCATCATCAATATCATTCTCTTCCAATTGACAGCCATTCCCAATCTTCAAGCGTTCCTTCCTCCCGTCGCGGCAATCATCCTGGTCGGTATCAGTATGTTCTTAACATTCATCGCCGGACTGTTCCCATCCGGATTCGCGGCAAAACGCAATCCCGTTGAGGCATTGAGAAGCGAATAAACCGAAACCTCGTTTCAAAGATAAACAAGCAGGACGATTGAAAAGTCAATTTACGACTTTTCAATCGTCCTGCTTTATTTTTTCGGCACAAAGCTGAATCAATCTATCTTGGTCATTTCCCGTTGTGCCATAACCAACCCGTAATAGATGCCTTTCCGTTCCATCAGTTCATCATGTGTTCCCGTTTCGGCAATACCTTTTTGATCCAATACCACAAGACGTGTTGCATTCCGCAGTGTTGACAACCGATGTGCGATGGCGATCGTTGTTCGTCCGGAAGCAAGCACAGCCAGCGCGTCCTGAATCAATTTTTCGGTTTCGGTATCCAAAGAAGCAGTTGCTTCATCCAAGATCAAGATTTTCGGATCGTGCAACAATGCGCGCGCAATGGAAATCCGTTGACGTTCCCCGCCGGATAACGTATGTCCGCGTTCCCCGACATAAGTATTATAACCATCCGGTAATCGAACGATAAATTCATGCGCCCCAGCCGTTTTTGCCGCTTGAATCACCTCTTCCCGCGTCGCATCCGGCTTGGCATAAGTTAAATTTTGCCAGACGGAACCTGCAAAAAGAAAATTTTCCTGAAGCACAACGCCCATCTGCGAACGCAATTCTTCTTGCGGAATTTTTCGAATATCCACTCCGTCAATGCGGATCACACCTTCATCCACATCATACATTCGCAAAAGCAGATTGATGAGCGTAGACTTTCCGACACCGGACTTTCCGACCAAACCGATAAATTCTCCGGGACGGATATGCAGATCAATATCCTGCAAGACTTCTTGTGCCTCCTCATACCCGAAAGAAACGTGTTCCAAATCGATCTGTCCGCGCATTTGCGGCAATCGCACTTCTCGACTGTCCGGGACATCCACTGTTTCATCCATAATTTCATAAACGCGCGTCAAAGAAGTCATCATCTCCATAAACTGACGTGGAAAACGCATCAATGCAAATAGCGGCGAAAAAGCCATCGCGGTATAGGATGAAAACTGTGACATTTCTCCGGCGGTCATCGTGCCTGCCAACATTTGCGTTCCGACATAATACAACAGCACATACTCTCCGACACCGGCAAAAAAATGAAGGATCGGATTCAAAATCGACCATACACATTCAATGCGGATTTGTGCATTGCGTTCTTTTTCAGCCATGTCAACAAAGCGCATTTCTTCACGGCGTTCCATACCGTAAGATTTGACTACACGGATTCCGGAAAAAATATCGTGCAAAACGGCATTTGCCTGTGAATTGAGGTGCCACTGCCGTTCAAACAACCGACGCATCCGATTCCAAAAAGCCCGAAATGCAAGTGCAATCAAAGGCATCGGAAGTAAGATCAAACATGCCAACCGCCAATCATACAGCAACAAAATCGCACCGATCCCCAAAAATAGCAACAGTTGTTCAGCAAGATTCGGAAGTTGATTGACTAAAAACTGTTTGATACGTCTGGTATCTTGATTGACACGTTTCATCAATTCTCCGGACGTTCGAGCCGAGATCTTGGCAATGGAGAGGGACTGTATTTTGGTAAATACCATATCACGGAGCTTGACGATCAAATGATTTCCGGCAATCGTCAAAAAATAACCGCGCAAAACGGAAATAGCGCGCCGAAGCACTTCAGCAAGAACCATGGACACGAGAACCGAAAAAAATCCGATCCAAAAGATACTGTCCACTCCGACCGTTCCGTCATGTTGAATATACCCATCCACCATCAGACGATTGATGTACGGAGTCAGAAGACTGACCGATGTACCGATAAAAAACAAAACCATGGAAACGGTGATTTTTTTCCATTCCGATTTTGCCAAACCGAACAACCGGATCAACGCCTTTTTTTTGGAAGCACACCGCGGGCAAGTATGCGAACCGCGCGGATAGGATCTGCCGCATTTGGGACAGGTCGATGAATTCCCTTTACCGACATTGGTAACAGCGGTCGTTCCGTTTCGCAAAAAATAATTCGCCAGCTTCACGGCGCGCGCCATCATCTGCAACCGACGGCTATCCCCGCGAGCAAACAATACGTGTTCGCCGTCATGTTTGCGCACGTATTCCAACATGACGCATCCGACACCGCGGATCAGATCAAATTGCTCGATCTGTTCCATCGACTCCCGTATCACCAAAACATCACCGTGATAGACAAGCAACTCTTGTGTGGTCCAAACCGATAGAGCGCGCACATGTTTGTTTGGTTCGCAAGGATCCAGCCCGGTCTGCAAAATCGCCACCGTCATCGCCTCGGTCAGTTCCGGAATTCGCCGCTTCGCCTCATCCATGAGACTTGTTTGAATTCTTCCCACAGTCCTCTCCTTTACAAATACAGCTCGATTTTCTTGTAACTCTTGCGGTCCAAAGCGGTCGTATCGACAATTTCAAAACGATTTCCGTTCACATCCAACAGAATCAGTCTGTTTTCGCCCGCTCGAATGATGCTTCGATAGGTATCATGTAAAGTAAAACCGACCGTACCGTCTGTCGTATGTACTTTCCAATAGGAAAACCCGTACCGCTCTTTTACACTGATAATCCGTTGAATGACCGGGGAATAATATCTACGGGAAAGTTCCTGTATCAACACGTCGGCAGTCTCCGAAGAAAATCCGTGAACGTCTCGAATGATCCCGATTTCATGTTGTTCCGAGTCCATGACCGAAATAAATTCCCATTGCAATTCAAACGGAAACTGACGATACAAAAACACACGATGCTCTTGCCCTTCAAAGAGAAGATAAAGAAATCCGTTCCGTACCGTAAAATCGGAATTTTCCGGTGTGAGCCAAGTTGTTACGGAAAGTTCTGCCAAACTACGTTCGGCTTGTTTCTCACTGTTTCCGTTCCGATTCGTTTCTCCTCTCATTCAATGACACCTCCCGTTATTTACTCGCTGATTCCCGCGTTCTTCAATGCTTCCAACTGTAACATATATAATTTTCGATAGATTCCGTTTTCTTGTTCCAACAACGTCTCGTGTGTCCCGTGTTCAGCCACACGTCCATGCTCAATCACGACCAATTCATCGGCGTCCCGAAGTGTGGAAAGACGATGTGCAATCATAATTGTTGTTTTCCCCCGAATCAATTCCGTCAATGCCGATTGAATCTTCCGTTCGGTCGCCGTATCCATCGCCGCCGTCGCCTCGTCCAAAATTAAAATCTTCGGATTTTTCAAAATGGCTCTGGCAATCGAAAGGCGTTGTCGCTCGCCTCCCGACAGATCCTGATACCCAAATCCGATGCGCGTGTGATAGGCATCCGGCAATTTCATAATAAACTCATGCGCCCCCGCAAATTTTGCCGCTTCCACGACCTCCTCAAAATCGGCATCCGGACGCGCATAACGTATATTGTCCAGAATGGTACCGATAAAAAGATATGTCTCCTGCGATACAATGGCAATATTTCGGTAAATCACATCCAAAGCCAAATCACGTACCGGATAGCCGCCGATGCAAATCTCTCCCTCATCGACATCATACATCCGCATCAAAAGATTTGCCAAAGTGCTCTTCCCTGCCCCCGTATGACCGACAACACCGAGAATATGACCATCAGGCACCTCAAAGCTGACGTCATCTATGATCTTCTTTCCTTTTTGATAAGAAAAAGAAACATGAGAAAAAGTCACCTGTCCGCTCAACGATGCCGGGCGTAACGGATCCGTTCGTTCACGAACATCCGGTTCAGCGTCCATGATCTCAAACAATCGTTGCATGGCATTGGTACAATCGGCTGTCTCATCCATAAAACTGACAAAAGATTCCAGCGGAGAATAGATCATGCCGAGATAGGAAATAAAAGTCAACAACATCCCGTAAGTCAAATTTCCGTGACCGCTGATAACCATCCAACCGCCCAATCCCCAAGCAACGGAATGACCGAAGTATAAAATTTGGTAGATCAACGGTCGTGCGTAATTGGTAAACAAAAGTTGATTTTTTTCACTTTGCGCCAGGCGGCAATTGCGATCGTTAAAGCGGTGAATCTCCTCCTGCTCTTTGGAAAAAGCCTTGACCACACGCATCCCGGACAGTACATCCACCAAAAAAGCATTCATCCTTTTGGAATCGGAATACCGTTTGGCATGCAATTTTCGTTGTTTTTGAAACATTTGACGTATCAAAATAAAAAACAGAGGAACGGTCAATAAAGCAAAAAAAGCCAGCATAGGGCTGATCAAAAACAATAGTACCGACAAAACGACGACCTGAACGATATTGATGAGTAAATACGGAACCTCATCACAAAAAAAGCTGTGGATGGTATCTGCATCCTCATTGACTTGTGTCATCAGACCTCCGGTCTGCCGTCCCGTAAAAAATCCCAAAGACAATCGCTCAATGGCTGAAAAAATCGTTTTTTTGAGATCAAAAACGACTTTTGCCGAAACCAATCCCGTTACATAATTGTTTAACATGGAAGTCAGCATTTTGACAGCTCGTGCGGCTAAAATCAAACTTAAAACAAGGATCAACTGTCCGGCAAAAGCACCGTCGCCGTAAATCACTTCATCATAAAAAAAGCCGCTGGAAAGATACGGAACCAAAATGTTCATCGCCGTCAACAACAGCAATGACAAAACGGTTAAGAACAAATATCCTCTGTAACGCATAAAAAACTTGGAAAATCGCAAAAACAATTTTCCTTTTTCCATACAATGCGGACAAATTTTGCGATTGATGTCAGGATACCGTCTTCCGCATTTTGGACAGCGTTTAGAGGTCGGATCATCCTGCGGATCCATTTCCGGCGATTCTCCTTTTGCCAATCGGTTTGCGTATTTTGCAAATAACGCAACCGATTCTTTGCAAAAGTTTGTAAAGTACGCCAAAAGGACAGGCGTTTCCTGCTCCTGTCCCGAATGATGAATTGCCGTCAATCTGCCACCGGAGAGCATTTCCTCTACAGAAAAATCGGATAACTCACGAATGGAATAGCGTCCGAATCCGTTCTCACGCCATTCCTTATGTACTCCAAAATCATGTTTGCTTTGTTCTTCTTCATCAATCATTTGACCGGAAATCCAAATCAAATCCGTGGAAGAGGCAAACAAAAAGCATTCGCCGACTCCGAATTCCAAAGTCCGATCCGCATGCACCGCGAATTCCGGCAGAGCGGCTTCCCCACAATGTTGTTGCAAACTTTGTTTGACCGCTATCGGAATTTCATCCAATTCAACCATACATATTCTCCTCCCGACTGCCGCAGATGTACCCTCCCAAACGGGAGGAGGTCTCATCGACCGATGTTGTTTTGACTCTGATTGTTTTGCGCCTGATTGTTTTGGCAAGGACGGCACTTATCCCGTTCTTTTTGATTGTTTTGACTTTGATCGTTCTGATCGTTCCGATTTCGATTGTTTTGGGCTTGATTGTTCTGAGCCTGATTGTTCTGAGCCTGATTGTTCTGTGTCTGACGGTTTTGATTCTGATTGGTTTGCATGTTGCAATACTCCTTTTTTGTAATTTGAAATTACAATTTCAGTATGCACCTTACGGCAAAGTTTTATGCAGTCCGAATTTTGAATATTGCCACTCCAACTGTTCCAAAATCGCAAACAATAAAGAAAGGAATCCAATCACTGCCAAAACGGAAATTGCAAATGCAATCCACCAAAGCCATGAGATTTGCAACCGAAAAAAAGAAGCGACGGCATTGGATACACCGGAAAGCAGGAATAAAACACCGACAACCATGAACCGAATCCGAAATTTTCGATGCATTTTTTCGGTTGCCGCCACAGACACGCCCCCGACATCGTTGGAATAAACTTCAGCCGTCTCGGCTCGCACCATATCGAACAACATTTTCAACAACAAGCAAAGTACAACCGGCAACAAAATTTCCTCTGCAAGCTCAACCATTCGCAAAAAGAAAAAATCATGATAAGCATCGACTCGATAAAAAGAAGCCTCAAAACTCGTATAAAGATTCAAAAAAGCATTCTCGTAATACATCCGAAAGCAACCGACTCCGAACAGAACGATCAAACTCCCCCAAAAAGCACGCCGGACCTGTATCAAATTTCCCAACAGCAAAACAGCCGGCAACAGCAGGACTGCACAAACGACAGAAGGCAAAATCTCTATCCCGTCCATACGCAACGTCGGGAGGAAGAAAATCGCAACTGCCAAAAACGAAAACGAAAATTTGATGCGGCGTCCGGTCAATACACCCGTCTGCGGAAGGACTTCCCGCACATACCGTTGTTCCAATTCGTCCATACACGCCTTTTGAGAACATGTCGCGCCGATCAAACAACATACACGAACCAGCCAACACAAACCGATCACCAAAGAAATGACGAATGCCATCCCGCGCAACAGTACAACAAAGCGATACCAATCAAATGCGGCATTTTCGGCTTCGTACTCAAAAGTCGTTAAAACGGTCAGCTCCGGTAAAAGAGACAGTCCGGAGGACAGAAAAACAAATACGGCAGAAAAACGAGCAAGTCGTTCATAGCGCGTCCTGCCCCTCCGTACTCGCAATACACGAACATCGGCGGCAAACTCCGTCAATTCTCCCAATCCCAAAAATAAATTTCTATAAGCCGGAATTAAAAAATACCATTGTAACAGAAACATCACAAAAGAACACAGTAAAACCCAGACGGGGGTTTCATAAGCATTCATGGATTGCTCGTTTCCCGGAAGAACACCGTATAAATAGCACTGTACGGCAAACGCGGCAACTCCGATCCACATCATTTTTCGGAAAGTTGTTCTGCTTTCCGAAATCTTATCGTTCAAATCGGCAGCTTGTCCCAATGCTGCATACAAAAGCAAATATCCGATAAAATCCGGTAAAATATCCACAAAAGCGACAACAGGATGAAACAAAAACAATACAGCGGGAATACACAACCAAAGTCCCAAATTTTTTTTGACATGAAAACGCATCCTGTCCTCCTTTCCTTTTGCATCCATAGTACCGCCCCCGCCAACCGAGATCACTTCTTTTTCCGTCGCTTTTTTTCCTGTCGGTTCCGTCTCCAACACTCTCCGTCCGCACGCGACTGTTCGTTTAACTTTTCGTGCGCTTTATCATAAGCGTCTCCCATCCGATTGACCCATGCAAAACGAGATCTTTTCGGTGCAAGCTCTTCCTCCCCCGCCGGACAAATATCCTTCATACAGCCGGTCAGTAACCAAAGATTGCAAATCACCCAAAGCAAATTGAGCAACGTGACGGAAAGTGTCAGATACGGTTTGACAGTCTGAAACAGGGGAAGATTGCCCGCAACATAAAGCAGAGCGTAAATGCCGACAAACAGCGTATTCCGAACGGTAGCCGAAGCATGTTTTTTCAAACCGACACTATCAGCCAACATCCGAATGCCGTAAAGCATGGCAAACTGAAAGAACGTCAACAGGAAAAAAGTCGCCCAATCCATCACATCACCAAATGTTCCGCCGACAAACGGAAAATCCAACAAAAACAGTGCGGATATATCCTCTGCCAAACGATACAATGCCGTGCCGAACAACGGGATCAACGACCATTTTGCAATGGCAAAAGCTGAATGATAGCGATTCAGCAGATAGAATCCGTAAAACATCAAAGTATATCCCAACAACAGTGCCAAAGAACCGACTCCCAATGCCTGCACGGTCAAATACAACAGAAATGCAACCAAATATCCCAACAAAAGGTATCCGAATCCCATGCGCTTATTCTCCCGAATGATCCCGAGTACGCAGACAGCAGTTTTTATATTTCTTTCCGCTTCCGCACGGACACGGATCATTTCTGCCTACGGATGCCCCATCTTTGACAATGGTCGTCCCGGACGGTTTACGGATGATGATTTTTTTCTTTCCGCCGTTTCCGGAAAAACCTTCGCTCGTCGGATTGGCAACTTGCACCCGCTCAATGGGTTGCGGACGCGGCATGACAGAAAGGATCGAACGCACGGTATTGCTTCGAATATCCTCTACCATTGCATCAAACATGTCTGCTCCCTGAATACGATATTCCGTAATGGGATCCCGTTGAGCATAGGATTGCAACCCGACGGTACTTTTCAATTCATCCATGGTATCAATGTGTTCCATCCAAGCGGTATCCACATTCCGCAACAGAATCGCACGTTCAACCTCACGGAACGTATCGGCACCGAACAATTCTTCTTTTTCGTCGTATTTTCGCAATGCTCTTCCGCACAGCTCTTCGGCAATATCGGAACGCTTGATATGGCGGCGTTCTTCTTCGGTAAAGCGGAAATCCTCCTCGACCGTCAACAATCCCAAATATTGGGCGCGCAATCCGTCCAGATCCCACTCTTCATCATGCAAATAGGTTTCCACCGCACCATCCACGGAAGAGGTCAACATCTTACGGATCGTATCGGAAATATCTTCTCCGTTGAGAACATCCTGACGTTGCTTGTAAATGATCGTTCGTTGTTGATTCATCACGTCGTCATACGCCAAAACATATTTTCGACGTTTGAAATTGTTGTCCTCGATTCGTTTTTGCGCATTTTCAATGGCACCGGACAAGATTTTTGCATCAATCGGCATATCTTCCGGCATTTTGAGCGCATGGATTACCCCTTGCAGTTTCTCGGCACCGAACAGACGCATCAGATCATCCTCCATGGAGAGGAAAAATCTTGATTCTCCCGGATCGCCCTGACGTCCCGAACGACCACGCAACTGATTGTCGATCCGTCGGCTTTCATGTCGTTCGGTTCCGAGAATAAACAAGCCGCCGACCTCACGTACTTTTTGCGCCTCCGGCGCGATTTCCAACTTGTGCTTTTCTACCAGCTCACGGAAAATTCGTCTTGCTTCCGTAATTTCAACATCATCGCTTTCGGTAAATCCTGCACACGCCGCAATCGCTTCATCGGAAATTCCCATGCCGCGCATTTCGGCTTTTGCCATAAATTCCGGATTTCCGCCCAGCAGAATATCCGTTCCGCGTCCCGCCATGTTGGTGGAAATGGTCACAGCCCCGAATTTTCCCGCTTGTGCAACGATTTCGGCTTCTTTTTCGTGATATTTCGCATTCAGCACCGTATGCGGAATTCCCGCCTTCTTCAAACGGAGAGACAGCAATTCGCTTTTATCAATGGAAACGGTACCCACCAATACCGGCTGTCCCTTTTCATGGCATTCGATCACCTGCTTGACAATGGCGTTATACTTTCCTTCCATACTGCGATAGACCGCATCCGAATGATCCACACGAATCATCGGCATGTTGGTCGGAATTTCAACCACATCCAAATTGTAAATTTCACGGAACTCCGTCTCTTCCGTCAATGCGGTTCCCGTCATACCGGATAACTTGCGATACATGCGGAAATAATTCTGAAAAGTGATGGTTGCCAACGTTTTATTTTCTTTTTGAACTTTGACGCCTTCCTTTGCCTCAATGGCTTGGTGTAAGCCATCGGAATACCGTCTGCCCGGCATCAATCGTCCCGTAAAGGAATCAACGATCATCACACCTTTTTCATTCACCACATAATCCACATCGCGGTGCATACATCCATGCGCTTTGATCGCCTGTTGAACATGGTGAGACAGGATTGCGTTTTCGGCGTCGTTGAAATTTTCCACACCGAAAAAAGCCTCCGCTTTTTTTGCACCCTGGGAAGTCAGGACAGCATTGTTCGCTTTTTCATCCACGATATAATCGGCATCGACGGTATCCTGATCTTGCTTGTTATCCATCTCTTTGATTACAAATTTACGCATGGAACGCACCAATTTGTCGGCTTTCTCATACAGATCGGTAGCAGTCTCTCCCGCACCGGAAATGATCAACGGAGTACGCGCCTCATCCACCAAAATGGAATCCACCTCGTCCACAATGGCAAACACATGACCGCGTTGAACCATTTGACGCTTGTAGATCACCATATTATCGCGCAAATAATCAAACCCAAACTCATTGTTGGTTCCGTAGGTAATATCGGCTTCATACGCCGCATGTTTTTCAGCCGCGCTTTGCCCGTGTACCACAAGTCCGGTGGACAGTCCCATAAACTCATAAACACGTCCCATTTCTTCGGCACCCACACGCGCCAAATAATCATTGACCGTTACGATATGAACACCTTCTCCGGTCAACGCGTTCAAATATGCCGGAAGCGTTGCAACCAACGTTTTACCTTCTCCCGTTTTCATTTCGGCAATACGACCTTGGTGCAAAACGATACCGCCCAATACCTGCACGCGGAACGGACGCTTGCCCAAAACCCGATCGTCCGCTTCGCGAATGGCGGCAAATGCGTCCGGCAAAATATCATCCAAACTTTCCCCCGCCTGCAAGCGAGAACGGAGCGTCGGTGTGACCGCCTGAAGCTCTTCATTGCTCATATTTCGATAGACATCAGTCAACGCATCCACGCGGTCGGCAATGACTTTCAATTTTTTCAGTTGTCTTTGACTATAAGTACCGAACATTTTTGTAAACAGTGACATAATTGAAAAAATCCTTTCTGATCCGTCTGCAATCGAAAAAGATCCGTTTGCTTTCTCATGCAAAAATACCATCTTTTATTATACTATAATTTTCATTGAAAATATATTATGATATTGTAAATTTTGATAAATCCTCTTGCAGAGATTCAAAAAATATGCTATGATTGTAAGGAAAGACCATCAAAAAAGGGGAACTGCAACACATGAGTAAAATCAATATTGTCCTTCACGAGCCGGAAATTCCGCAAAATACGGGAAACATTGCACGGACCTGTGCGGCAACCGGTGCATCACTCCATCTGATCCGCCCGTTGGGCTTTACCGTTGACGACAAAAAACTCAAACGCGCCGGACTGGATTACTGGGATCAGCTCGATATCACTTATTACGATGGATTGGACGATTTTTACGCAAAGAATCCGAATGCGACCGTGTACTACTTCAGTACCAAAGCACCGCACCTATATACCGAAATTCAATATCCGGAAACCGTTTATATCATGTTCGGAAAAGAAACCAAAGGACTGCCGGAAGAACTGCTTTACGCCAATTCAAACGCCTGTGTCCGCCTGCCGATGCGTGACGGACTGCGTTCCCTGAACCTTTCCAATTCCGTTGCAATCGCCGTCTATGAAATTCTTAGGCAAAACGATTTTTCCGATTTGAAAACGACGGGAGAGCTGACACGTTTTTCATGGGATGCCATCGGAACGGGAGGAACGGCAGATGCGTGAAAAAATTTTGGTTGCCATGAGCGGCGGCGTTGACAGCAGTGTTTGCGCCCTGTTGTTGCAAGAACAAGGGTATCTTTGCAATGGGATTACCATGAAACTGTTCTCGCCAAACAATCCCCGGGCAACAATTCCGGTCTCCTGTACCACCGCCGAAGAAACGAACGATGCCGCTCGGATCGCCGAACGCCTCGGAATCCCTTTTACCGTATGCGATCTTTCGGAAGAATTCCGGACACAGGTCATCGACTATTTTGTGCAAACCTATAAAAACGGCGGAACGCCGAACCCCTGCGTCCAATGCAATCGGACCATGAAATTCGGAAAATTGTGGGAAATCGGACAACAAATGGGATGTGACGGCATTGCTACCGGACATTATGCGCAAATCACCAAAGACGCAAACGGCAGAATGCTTTTGCAACGTGCCGTGGATGGCAGTAAAGATCAAACCTATGTCCTTTGGCAATTGACACAAGAACAATTACACCACACCCATTTCCCACTCGGCGGTCTGACAAAAACACAAGTCCGAGAAATTGCCGAAAAAAATCACTTTTGCAATGCAAATCGCAAAGAAAGTCAAGATATTTGCTTTATCCCGGACGGAGATTATGTTTCCTTCATCGCACGATATACCGGACAGAAGGAATTTCGGCGCGGCAATTTCATTGACTGTGACGGCAACATTTTAGGTCAACACAACGGGTGCATCCGCTACACCGTCGGACAGCGCAAGGGACTGGGCATTGCCTTCGGAAAACCAACATATGTCTGCGCAAAAGATCCGATCACCAACACGGTCACATTGGGTTCCGATGCCGAATTGTTTCGCAAAGAGCTGACCGCACACAACATCAATTTGATTGCCGCCGACCGATTGGAAACACCGATCCGCATACAGGCAAAAATTCGTTATCAGGCATTGCCCGCACCTGCTGTTGCCGAACAAACATCCGAGGGTACCCTGTCCGTCAGGTTTGATGAACCGCAACGTGCAATCACTTCCGGACAATCCGTTGTCCTTTACGACGGGGACACCGTTGTCGGCGGAGGAATCATTGATTGATCTCTTCAACAACGGTCACAAGAAAAATTGACTCTCAATGAACAAAAAAGTTGCTTTGCTGTTTTGCAAAGCAACTTTTTTAGATCCGATTTTGAAAATACAGACAACCATCAATAAAACATTTCAATATTGTGTTTGATGTATGCCATGATCCTTCCACGGATATATTTCAAATTACCACTGACAAAATTGCGAATTTTTGCCGGTTCATTGCGGTAATTTTCCATAATAAAGCGAAATACTTTCACCATTTCGGTCTCGCCTGCCTGCTCCAGAGCTTTGGCAATCGACTGCACCGTTTCCGGAGATGCGTTCTCCAAATAACTCCAATAAGAATCAATATTTTTATCGGCAAGGTCATACAACATCTTGTAAGCAATTAAAGGACGATAAACCTTACGATACCCCAACTTCAACTCATTTTCCAAAACATCTTCATTCCACAATTCTTCCATTGATCCGCTGACAGCCGTCAAAAGAAAGCTCAACCGCTCGTTGACAATGGTAAAATTCAACTCATCAATGGATATATTGCGCTTTTTCTGACGATCAAACAAAAAGAAATTGGGTTCCTTATCACGGCAGAGCCACCAATAAAATACAGCCAACAGCGACAACAGGATCATCAAAATAGCAATTATGGTACCGAGAACCCGCTTATAAGTTGCATCGGCAAATGCCACGGGGATGGCAAGAATCAAGATTGCCCCCACCAAACAAACGATTGCCGCTACAAGCATAATCGACGGCAATTTCTTTTTTAATACAGAACTCATTTTTCTCGTCCCTTCTTTTCACAATTCAATTTTTTTTATTATACCATAAGACACCGGCTTTTTCAAGAGCTTTTTGATTATTTTTCAAAGCTTTTTTCAAAAACAGAATCCAGGCATGCCTTCATATACACCTGCATCCGGCTTGTCTGCCGCAAATCGACACCGCTGACCAGGCAAAGTCGTCCCAACGGATACAGTCCGGAAAGCTCTTCCACCGCGCACGAAAACGCACGTTCGGAAGGAACGTCCGAGTGTCGAATGGCAAAGACGATCTGATTTTGATGCGGCTGTGCCATCCATTCGATCACCGCATCTCGCATCCACCGATCGGCAGCGGAAACGAATAGCGGCGGAAGTCCTACACTCCGTTCAACCATGTTCAACAACTCCACCGCAGCCGCGGAACATCGTGTTTCCAAAAGGATCACCAAATTCTCCTCAAGAGCAACGGAACACAGCTCCCGAAACAACTGTGCGGTCAATAAAAACAAATCTTCCCGACTTTTGGTTCGTTTTTTCAAAGCCTCCCGCACAGTATAAGGATTCGGTTTACAAAATGAAAAATCAGCCTCCAACCGTAAAACACATTCTTTGCAACCGGCTTGCGCAAACAGCCGGACGGTTCTGCCGATTTCAGAACTCCATTCCTCCCATGAAACGGATGAAACAGGCAAAAGAGTTTTGCCATCCAATACGGGAATCAAATCATTCGGCAACCTCTCCGGTAAAGTCACGCCATCACACAGCCAACCGACCGATGACGGCAAAACATCCGTCACCGAACACGGGCAGATTTCCAAATTTTCCACCATCGTCTCCCACAGACGCATGCAATCGGGTTCGCGCGGTGCCATCGTAACGGAAAACCGAGTTTCAAGGCACTCGCTGATCGATCGTACCAAAGGATGTCCGACAGCCAACGGATATGCTCGACAAAACGAGGAGAACAGTTCCCAATCCGAAGCTTTCTCTCCGTTGTATTTGTCTTGAATCCCGCACAAGTACAAAAGGCGATACAAAGCATCGCATCGCATGAGTTCCGTAGGATTCGTAATCCTGCCCTGTTCAAAAAAGCTTCTCGGCAGTTGTCCGTAATCTGCCCGAAAATACATATCGGTCATAGATTCTCCTTTCTCCGATCGGTGATCATCTGACCATTATTATACCATCGGAATCGAAAAACGTCAACAAAAAAGAGGAAAAATCACAATTTTTTTGCGGTAAGTATAGACGAAATTCATTTTTTATGTTATACTGTAGAAGAACAGATAAGAAAGGGTTTCGATCATGAATTTTAATGAATTTAGCTTAATCTATCCTTCGGAGGAAACACGCAAACGCCATGAAAGCGGCGAATGCATCCCGGATATTGATCAATTTACGCTACAGGAATTGGGACTGTTGGAATGCTTTCAATTAAAGAGTCACAGACTTTCGGATTTTTTTACCACGGAAATCGAGGTCATGCGCTATCGAATTGCAACGTTTGACGATATGTTGCGATGCAACGAGTTGAGTGAGATGCTCAATAAACTGGTTCCCATCCTCAATGATATTATGGAATTGCGTCGTTTGGAAGCCGACAGCGGTGATACCGAAGATTATCTTTCCAGCATCACCGAAATAGAACTGTACGTATCCAGTGTCAAAGTATTGCATGACGGCTTGCGAGCGGTGCGCGACCGGTTGAAGAGTCCGGCATTTTCAGCATTGGCATCCCTTGTATGCGAACTTGCCGAAAGTGACTACTATCGGGAATTAAATGAAAAACTCAATGAATTGACACAACGGGTTCGTGAGATCAAAAGCGTAACAATCGGAGTCAATTTGGATGCACAATTACGTCCTTCTTCAGCCGGTGTCCTTGCCATCAATTCGGAAACATTCAAATCCGGCGATGTTTTGGATAAAATTTTACGGTTGAATTTCAAAAACGATCAATACACTTGCATTGCCAATCTCATTCCGTTCGGAAAAAAGCAAAATGAAAATCAAAAAGCGGCACTCACAACCGCATTTAACAGTGCCATCAATGAAGTTTATCGTTCCTCTCTCCGTTCCTGGAAAAAAATCGTTCAAAACTACGTGTTGGAAAACACAGAATTTTTATTGCACTTGATGCCGGAATTTGAATTTCTCGTTCGTGGAACCGACCTGTTGCGCACTTTACGCGACAAGGGTTGTCCGTTGGCAGTCCCGGAAATTCGTCCCATGTCGGAACGTGCCTTTGCGGCAACAGATCTTTATAATCCCTGTGTTGCTCTGAAAATCGAGGACGAGGTCATCCCGAATGACATCATTTTTGACGACAAAGCCACCATCTATGTCTTGTCCGGTCCGAACCGCGGCGGAAAATCGGTCATTACATGCGCCGTCGGTCTGTGTCAAGTCCTATTGCAATTGGGAATGTACGTCCCCGCAAAGCACGCAATCCTCTCCCCAGTAGACGGAATCTACACACATTTCCCGACCGGTGCCGACGATACCATCGACAAAGGACGTTTGGGAGAAGAATGCGCACGATTGAGTGAAATTTTGGATTGCGTCACATCGGAAAGCTTGGTTTTATTGGATGAATCTCTTTCCTCAACAGGAAGTTACGAGGCGTCTTATATTGCCGCTGAAGTTTTGAGCGGATTGGCGCACATCGGATGCCGTTGCTTGTTCTCGACACACCTGCACGAATTGGCTGCAGAGATTGACAACATCAATGCCCGCTCCTTAAAATCCGGTGGCGTTGCCATCGATACCCTCGTGGCAGGTATGAAAGGAGACGGAAAACGCTCTTTCAAGATTACCAGAGCAAAACCGGATGGAAAGAGTTATGCACGCGACATTGCGGAAAGCTACGGCTTGACTTACGAAACAATCTTGAAGCGAATCCAATCCTAAAAATTTTGATTCCTCCAATCCCCTTCCCCTCGCAAAAAAGCGGGGGGATTTTTATGTTCGTGCATGGAAAAATCAGCCGACAGATACTGCAAAACCAATTCCCTTTCCACGCCTTCCACCGCCTGTAAAATATATTCGGAAAAATAGCGAAAAATATCCGGTTGAGAGATCCGTTGCAACGGGCGGGAATCCCGTTCCTGCAAATAGATGCTCAAGCCTTCCCAAAACCGAAAAGGTGATCGCATCATCGGAGTGACATACCACAACGTATGTGTAAACCGTCCGCTCTCCAAATACCGCTCCAGTACTTCGGCAATGTGAGACAGTCTGCACAATTCCTCGTATGTTATCCAATTGCTTTTCAAAACGGTATATGGCGGATCCGATAATGCACAATATCCGTATTGTTCCATCCGTGCACGCAATTCCGTTCCCCACAACAATTTCAAAAAGCCCAATTGCAACAAATCACAACAACCGTAAGCTTCATCAAACGATTGCCCGAATCGCTCATAACTTTCATACGGTAAACCGGCAATCAAATCCAAATGTACATGAATATTTCCAAATCCATGGATTCTTCGTACAGCAGAAATCACTTTGTGCGGATCAATATGACGAGATACAGCAGCCAAAGTTTCCGGATTCGTACTTTGCAACCCGAATTCCAACTGTATTTTTCCTTTCGGAATATTCGATAAAATCAGGAAACTTTCCTCATTCAACAAGGAAGCGCACACTTCAAAATGATATTTTTTGGTAAATCGTTCCTCGGACAATGCCTGCCACAAAGCGTTGGCTCTACGAACATCGGCATTAAAAGTGCGATCCACAAATTTGATGATACGGCAGTCCGTTTGTAAGGTTTCAAATGCCTCCATATCCCGTAAAACCGCATCGACGCTTTTCATCCGAACTCCTTGAGTTGCCGAAGATAAACAATACGCACAGGAATACGGACATCCTCTGGACGATTCATAATATAAAATTCCGCCGCACGCTTCTCCGTCACGGTAAAAGATTCCATCATCGTTCATACGCGCACAGCTGTCCACCCGTATGATTCGTTCAAACGGTTCTCCGCGTTCGATCTTTTTGCATACTTCGCACATTGCCGTCTCACCTTCTCCGCAAATGAAGGAATCAATCCAGTCCATTTCCGAAAAACGTTCCGTCGCATAAGAAACTTCCGGTCCTCCGAAAATGATGTGCGCCTGCGGCAACAAATCATGTAAAGAACGCGACAAAGACAACATCTCTTTCAAATTCCAAATGTAGCAAGAAAATCCATACACATCGGCTTGTGCCAGGTACAATTCCTCCAAAATATGTGCGGTGCGATCCCGCAGGGTATGTTCCGAAAGAATGACCTCAAATCCTGCCGGTTCCAATTGTTGCCGAAGACAGCGAATGGCAAGATTGCTGTGCGAAAAAGAACCGTTGAGTGCAAAAAGAACAACTTTCATCCATTTTTATCCTTCCTTTATGTTCCGTCCCTTTATTGTATCACAAATTTATCCGTTTTTCAAGCAGAAAAGACGTTCGCAAAATTGTTTTGTAAAATATTCCTTGGCTTCAAAATTCATGGCTGACATGTAGATCTCCTCCATTCGGAAATGCAACTCACTGACTTTTTCCAATTCATCCAACGCTCCCATCCGCATGGCACGCCGCATCCGCTCGGCAAAATTCAACGAGCAACGAATCCGCTTCATCCCAACCGTATCCGCAAACCGACGCATATGGATTTTTTTATAAGGATATTCACACTCTTCCGGCTTGCACACAACAAAGGCAATTCCACTCTCCCGCAAAAACAATCCGTCCAACTTTTCCGGCTCAACCGGATCGTGCGAAATGCGCACGATCAAGCGCAATCGAACGGCGATCTCGCCGAGTTTTGCCATCAAATACTGTGCTGTCCCACGGTAATCCTCAATTAAATATAATTTTTTCGCATCGGAGAAATACGTATCAAATCCAACTTCACCGCGCATCCCAATGGAATGGATCAATGCAGGTGACGGAGAATATCCTTTCCCATAGGGAACATTCTGCATCAACCGTTCGGCAAACGCACGGATTTTTTCCAATCGGATAAACGGTTCCACCATTGCGTCCCGATTCGCACTCATCTCCCCCAGTCCGGACAAATAGCGATAGGCACGACGATAAGCCAATTTCTTTGCATGATTGAGCGTTTCGATCTCCGTTTGCCTGTTCGTCAAAAGATCGGCATTCCAAAACGCACCCAAATTGACGATTTCTTCACGCGCACCCGGACAGGACGGCTCATAAACATGCGGTGCCGTGGCATCCAACAAAGCAATACACTCCGAGTGCTCCCCTGTCAAAATAATCGCATCCAAAGAATTCGGATCCGACGAACAATAGATGTATTCACTGCGCCAACCGTGTTCTTCAGCACAAGCTGCCACATCCCTCAAGAATCTGCTTTTCCCGGTTCCGGGACCTCCTTTGACTGCATAAACATGTTGAATCCGTGCGGCATTGAACAGCTCGTCATAGTAACTGAAAAATCCGGAAACACTGTTCGATGCCGCAAAATACGCAGTTTCTCCGGTGGAACGAATACGCATAAGACCGCCTCCCTTTTCATCTTGATACCATCATATGCGCAAGCGGGAAAAATGTTCTACTTTTTTCCATGCTTGCATATAGTAAAATCAAGAATGTATGCAACAGGAGGAAGCGTCCATGCAACAAATCATCAACCCGCGTCATCGACTCCAACTTCCGTCCATCCTTGCAGACTGTCTCCCGATCACGCTCATCCATGCCGTTCAACAATGCGGCGCTTCCCGTCTCGAAGAGCTTCGCCTCCATTGCGGTCGATATGCAACCGTCAGTGACGGTGATCGCAATTTTCGTACCGAAATTATCCTAAATGAGTCGGAAATGGCTGATATTTTGAAAAAAATGTGTTGCGGCTCTTTGTATGCATTCAGCAACAGCATCAATCAAGGTTATCTCTGCATGAAAGGGGGCATCCGCATCGGCATCTGCGGCAGTGCGGCTTTGGAGAACGATAGCGTCATCGGTGTCAATGATGTCACCGGTTTGATCGTTCGTATCCCGCATCGGATCCCGGTCCCCGCCGAGCCGATCATGGCACGGTTCCGCGCTCGACAGGAAACGCGCGGCATCTTGATCTATGCTCCTCCCGGAATCGGAAAAACCACACTCCTGCGTGCATTCTCGATACTTGCCGCCTCACCCGCTTATTCCTATCGCACCGTTGTGGTGGATACGAGGGAAGAATTTGCTTTTACGCTGGACGGAAAAGATTTGAACTTGGATATTCTTGTGGGGTATCCGAAAGACATCGGGATCACCATTGCAGTTCGTAACCTCGGTGCGCAATTGATCGTTTGCGATGAGATCGGAAATGCAGCCGACGCACGTGCCATTCTCTCTGCGGCAAACTGCGGTGTCCCGCTCATCGCCTCGGCACATGCGGCTACATTGGAAGAACTGCTCTCCAGGCCCTCCTTTCAACAACTGCACAAGGCTCATGTATTCGGATTGTACGTCGGCATTCGCCGAAACGGGAACGGCGGTTTTTCTTATATTTTTACCGATCATAACGACTTGTGCTCATACAAAGACGAATCCCGCCTCAAGGAGATTTTATAGAAATGATAAAATTGTTCGGGATTCTACTCATTCTATGTGTTGGCGGCTTTTCGGCTGTGAATGCCGTTCGCTATGAAAAAAGACGAATCAATGTGATGGACGGTTGGCTTGATCTCATGTTTTATATTCGAGGACAGATTGACTGCTATTTGATGCCTTTGAATGAGATCCTGATCGGCAGTGACCGCAAACTGTTGGACGCTTGTATGTCTCCACACAATGCAACCGATCTAAATGCGATCTTACATGCCTCAGCCGTCTATTTGGACGGTGATGCCAAACGTCTGCTGGAAAGCTTTGTCCGCGAGATCGGATCTACCTATCGTGAAGAACAAGTTCGGCGTTGCGATTACTACATGACTGCCTTGCGCTCACAAAGAGAAAAACTGTCCGCCGAGTTACCCATGCGTTTGCGTTTGACCGTAACGCTCTGCATCTGCATCACGCTCGGAACCGCCATATTATTGTGGTAAACAGAACAACGGAGAGAACAAAACAATGGATATTTCATTGATTATTAAAATTGCGGGGATCGGGATTCTCGTTGCCGTCGCTTCCCAAATTCTAAGCAAAAGCGGACGGGATGAACAGGCAATGTTTGTTACCATTGCCGGCATTTTGGTTGCCTTAATGTTACTGGTAACACAAATACGAGATCTCTTCGACTTGATTACCTCTGTTTTCGGAATGTAATGATGACGCTCATCAAAATTTGCATGTTAGCCGTTATGGGCATTGCCGTAACGATGGTCGTGAAACAATGGAAAGCCGATTTTTTGCCCTTGGTACGATTGGGATTTCTCCTACTGTTCGGTACGCTGATTCTATCAGCCGCAACACCTTTGATAACTTATATCCGTTCTTTGAACGAAAGCAACGAATTATCCGATTTGACTGAAGTTTTATTCAAAGCGCTCGGCATTGCGATTTTAACACAATTTGCCTCGCAAATTTGTCGGGAATGTGGCGAAAGCAGCATTGCAAGCGGAATCGAATTAACCGGAACCGTTGAACTTCTTTTGCTGACCGTTCCGTTCATCGACAAAATTTTGACGATGGTTCGTGAGCTTTTGACGATGGGAGGCTGAAGGATGAATCCAACTCGTAAATACCTGTTTCTTTTGTCTTTTCTGATTCTCCTTCCGATTTTCGCCTGTTCCGCTTCTGCAGAAACAACGTCCGATGAAACCATCGGAGAAACAATACCGGATGAATATTCCGATTTTCTGGATGTACTGCCGGAAGATTTGAAGGCATTACTACCGGATGAATTGTTTTCTTCCGATACCGAAACGGTTGCAACCGCCATCCGAAAAATAAGCAACTTTTCTTATCTTTTGCAAACGGTACTCTCCATGGTCGGCGTAAAATCGGAAAATTGCCTGCGATTATTGGCATCCGTTCTGGGAATCCTGCTCTTGTCAGCTGTTTGCCGCACTATACAGACATCTTTCAACCAAACAAAAGCAGCTCAGGCATTTTCCTTCTGTACAACATTGATCATTTTGAGCTTTTTACTGACACGCGGTTATGAGACCATTCAAACCGTCACCGACTATTTTTCCTCCGTCAATACCATAACAGCTGCCTCCCTGCCGCTAATGGGCGCATTGTATGCCATCGGCGGAAATGTTTCGACGGCAGTCGCTTCCTCCTCCGGACTGACTGTGTTCATGACGCTGTTGGAGGAAGGCATCGGTAAAACAATCGTTCCGTTTTGCGGAATCTGTTTGGCATTTGCAACCATCGGAAATTTGAATCCTTCTCTGCACACCGACACACTTTTGGGTACATTCAAAAAGCATTACACCACGTTACTGACATTTTTGATGATGTTACTGCTTGCCATGCTCTCGGCACAAACGACCTTGGCTGCAAAAAGCGATACCCTGACCATGCGCAGTGTCAAATTTGCCGCTGGGAATCTGATTCCGGTTGTCGGCGGATCGGTTTCCGAATTGTTGCGCACCGTCAGTGCTGGAATCGGTTATCTGCGCGGGACTGTCGGGATTTGCGCACTTTTGCTTTTGCTCCTACTCCTGTTGCCAATGCTGATCGAATTGTTTTTGATTCGCTTCTGCTGGCAACTTGCCGCTGCCGTTGCTGACCTTTTGGGATGCGAACACGAAAGAAGACTGTTGGAGGAATTTTCCTCCGTCCACGGTTACCTCATCGCCGCCGTGTGCGTTTGTTCTTCCGTACTGTTTCTCGGCTTCACTTTGTTGGCACATTGTGCATCCGCAATCGGATAAGCGGGAGGAATCCATGCAAACCTATCTTTTTTCTTTGATCGGTGCGGCATTGACCGCCGCTTTTTTCGGAATTCTGACTCCAAACGGCGATGGCGGAAAAATGTCGGCACATATGCGCCTGCTCGTTGCTTTGTTTTTCATTTGCGTACTGATCGCTCCTTTGAAATCGGCGCTGGACACCTGCATCGAATTTGTAAACGGCGAACTACAACTTCCGGGAACAAACGATTCCGGACAGGAAGACTATCAAAAGCAATTGGAAGAAGCCATCGACAATTCTTCAAAAAGTTACTTCACGCAAATGTTGACAAAAACGTTGGAATCGACATTTTCCATCAACACGGGCAACATTCGTTGCACCGTGCATTGGGAAGAACAGGAAACCGAATTCCGTCCGATCCGTGTCACACTCATTCTCTCCGGAGAGGCAATTTGGCAAGATCCGGAGGCTTTAGAATCCTTTGTAACCGATCTGTTGGGGTGTGAATGCGTCACGGCAATCGACCTTTATGACAGAAAATCGTAAGGAGGCTTATGTTTTCATTTTTTCAAACCAATCCCGATCACGAAAAAAATATAAAAGGGAAACTGTGGTTGCTTGTATTGACAGCCGCCGTCGGCATTGTGTTGATCTTCATCGGCGGCACATCAAAACAAGAGGCACCTGCCGATACGCAAGTAGAATACCGCACAGACACCGATGAATTGGTCATCTACCAAACATATTTGGAATCCAGAGTTAAAACACTTTGCGAATCGGTCAACGGGGTTGGCAATGTTTCCGTCGTCGTAACACTTTCCGGCAGTTTTGAATCCGTCTATGCCACGGAGCTGAAGGACGGAAATGAAGAATACGTCATTTTGGGAAACGGTTCCTCTGCATCGGCTCTGTATCTGACACGTTCCGCACCGGAAATTGCCGGCATCGGAATCGTTTGCAGAGGAGGCGGAGATTCCGGAATCCGTTGTGAACTGATTGCCTTGCTAAGTGCAAGTTTTCACGTCAGCAGTCATCGGATCTATGTTACGGAAGCACGGTAGGGATAGCCGAAATCCAATAGCCGAAAAAATAAATTGTCTTTTTTCTATCTTCCGGCATATCCTGTCAAGTTCATGCATAAGTTGTAGCACAGAAAAAACAGGAGGGCTTTACTGATGAAAAAACAATCTACCGAACTGACCGAAGTACAACATCCCAACAAAATGAAAACTGTATTGGAACGCATCGGAAAACGGAATGCCGCGATTGCCTGCGCCGTTCTTCTCATCGGCGCGGCAGTTTGGCTCAACTTCATTCTCTTTTCCGGAACCGATTCCGGAAACGGGTATAACGGCTACGACCAACCCAGCGGAAACCTTTCCGACAACCTGAACAATGACCAAAACAACGGAAATCAAAATACCGCAAATAATTCCGGTACTTATTTTTCGGCAACACAGGTCAGCCGTCAGCGCGCCAGAGACGAAGCCTTGGAAGTCTTGCAAGCAGTTGTCGATAATGTGGACGCAACAGAAGCAATGAAGGCTGAAGCGATTGCCAGTATTGCCGCCATTGCAGATGAAATTCAAAAAGAAGCCAATATCGAATCCCTCATCACCGCCAAAGGATTCGAACAATGCGTCGCGGTGCTTAACGGAGATACCGCAAGCATCGTTGTCAGTGCCGACGATCTGCAAGCGGCACAAATTGCGCAAATCAACGCCATTGTTTATGAACAAACCGGCATCACACCGTCCGGCGTAACCATCATCAAAAAGTAAACCGCAAAAGGCAAGCATGCTGAAGAATCCACTTCAACCTGCTTGCCTTTATTTTTCGGTTCGGGAACAGAGCAATCGGTCTGCCCCTCACTGCATGATATAATATAAATTATAGCCGTCTTCCCCTTCGGCATACCGATGTTCCAATAGGTTTTTTCGACTGATTGCCAACGAACGACGTTCTCGTATCTCGGTGATTCCAAATCGCTTGACATCGGCAAAGAACGCATCCACTCGTTCCCGATGCGCAACTGTCTCTACCGGCTCGCGTGCCAGCCGTAAAAAGCGCACGGACAGCATTTCACGCTCCACACGATACCGTTGCTCCTCCCGTTCGGCAACGGCTTGCGCTTCACGCAAAAGCTGTTCCGCACGTTCTATCAATGTATCGGTCAAATATGCGGCATTCGGCGATTGATAAATGGAGAGTTCGTTCCCCTCACACGCATCCATCATTAAACTTGCAAACGAGTCTGCCCAAGCAGAAGGAATTACCACATCTACAATAAAAAACATAAAG
>CAZUYA010000003.1:0-35585 GCA_964624685.1 uncultured Ruminococcus sp.
TACCCGCTCTCGCGGACAGCTCGTTTATTATACCACTTCTTTATGGGTTTGTCAAGTGGATTTTTGAAAATAGTGAAAATATTTTTCAAAATTTTGCCAATTACATAAAATATTCAAGAGTGACACACACTAATACCGAAAACGGAGGAGCATATGGTAACACTTTTGATCCGAACTTTACTGATTTATGTTTTTTTGATTTTTACAATGCGATTGATGGGCAAACGTCAGATCGGAGAATTGGAAGTCACCGACCTCGTAACCACATTGTTGCTTTCGGAGATCGCCGCCTTACCCATTACCAATCAAGAATTGCCCGTGTCCTATGCAATCATCCCCATGGTCGTTCTTTTGGCGTTGGAAGTTCTGTCTTCCTATATATTGTTACGATTTCCGAAATTAAAGAAAATTCTGTCTGCGCAACCGACCGTATTGATTCAGCACGGAAAGCTCAGTCAAAAAGCCTTACGCGAAACGAGGATCACACTGGAAGAATTGATGAGTGAAGTTCGGCAACAAGGATTAACGGATCTGGAACAGGTGGCATGCGCCATTTTGGAAAAAAACGGGAACCTGACCGTATTGCCGAAAGCAAAGTACAAGCCGCCCTGTTCGGCAGATTTGCAAGTTCACGTCAAGGAGGAAGAATTGATGCACATCGTCTACAGCAACGGAGCTTATAACGAGGTCGGACTGCGACTCATCGGGAAAGGTCAAAAATGGCTCGACGCGCAACTCAACCGCCGCGGATTGAACATCCGAAACCTGTTTTGCGTCACGGCAACGGAAACGGGAAAGCTCTATTGGATCGGAAAGGAAGAACCTTCAGAATCATGAAATCCTTCACCGTCACGTTGATCTTGCTCGGTCTGGTTGTCGGAGCATCGATCTGGAATTTTTATTTCGTTAACCGAACAGCCGACCACATGGATGCTTTGATCTCCGATCTTCCGAACATCACAGATGACGATTGTTTTGACAATGCGCGAGAGCTCGGTACCTACTGGGAGGAACGGGTTGCCGCACTCGGGCTATCGATCGGTTACACGTATTTGGACCGCGTCGGTGAGCAGATCGCTCTGTTGTCCGCCTGCGCCGAAATCGGCGATGCATTCGGGTATCAAACCGCCGTCGCTTTGCTTACCGATGCCGTAAAAGATCTACGACGCGGAGAACGATTTTCCATCGCCAACCTATTGTAACTCGCACAGTTCGGAAAAACCGCCCGTCTGCACACCGCAAAATAGCCAAAAAACGGCAAGACCGCAACAACTGCATGTTGCGGTCTTGCCGTTCTGCCAAATCGTTCCGATCAAAGGGGCAATCGAAACGTTCATAAGCTCAACCTTTTACCAGTTTCCAAATATAAGGCAACAGATTTTGTGCAACCAACTCCATACCGTTTGCCGCCAGGTGATACGGATCCGTACCGTTCTTTGAATAGGTTGCCTTAAACGTCGCGTCGGTCATATCCACACCGGATACATCCTTTGCACCGACATCCAACACGGTTACACGATCATTCGTTGCATAATTGGTATTTTTGACCGACTTCATTCCGTTGGCAACAAAATCCATACGCTGTTCACCGCGATTGTTCGTAGCGGGATTGTGCCATCCCGTTACCATCACGACCGTTGCATTCGGATATTGCGTCAACAATTTTTCGATCATCAAATTCAAAGCTCCGTAATAGGTACTTTCGGTTCGGTCGGAAACGGTTCCCAACGGGATATTCCATCCCCAGTCGTTGGTACCGCCTTCCAACAAAATCAAATCCACATCTGCATTACTCTTGCCGGAAGTTGTTCCGAAATTGTAATAACTCGTACTGCCGTATTTATAGTTGCTGTCATTCATCAACTTGTTCCACATCGAGGTGCGAACGGTCTGTCCTTCAGAATACGCACCGGGATTGTACGCCAACGTCCATCCGTCTCTGCCGAGGTTGGTAAAGTTCCATTTGCACTCTTTTGCCAACAGCGCAAGCCATGTTTGATTGCTTTCCAAAAAGTCACCGTCGAACAAGCTGTCACCGATCGCCAATACGTTGAGGTCGTTCAACTGTTCAGCCATGAGCGTACGCTCGGAGGCAACCTGTTCCTTGCGATCTGCCACCACGTCCCAAATCAGAGGCAACATGGCGTTTGCCATCGACTTCATGCCTTCATCATTCAAATGGTAAGAATCGTGCGCATATTGTGCCTTAAAAGCCGAATCCCGCATATTAACGCCGGAAACCGCGGGAGAGCCGGAATTGATCAACCGCACTCTGTCATTGTTTGCATATCGCGCGTTATACAGATCAATCACACTGGAAGTGTATTCAATCGCATTCGCGTTGTCGTCTCTCTGCTGATTGTAGTTTTCCCACGCCGTCATCATCACAATCGTCGCATTGGGATAGTCTTCCAACAGTTTATCGACCATCAGTCTCCATGCACCCAAAAATTCAGCCGGATTCGTGGAATCCACCGTTCCCTGCGGAGCCTGCACTTTTGTGCCGTAATCATTGCTTCCGCCTTGGATCAAAATCAAATCGACATCGGTCGCTTTCTTGTTTGCTGTAGAACCGCAATTATAGAACGACGGATGTGCGGAGCTGCCGTATTTGTATGTATTGGTATTAAACAGCAGATTATACATTGAACCATTCACAATAGATCCGTTCGCCTGTTTCTCTTGATAGGAAATCGTCGCACCGCCAATGCCGAGGTTTGTCAAATTCCATCCGAATTGATTACCCAGCAGATTGATCCACTGTTTGTCGCCGACCGTCTCTTTGTGACCGTAAAACAAGCTGTCGCCGATGGCAAGAACATTCAATCCCGTCAGATCTTTTCCGTAAAGTTCTTGCACATCTCCGTCAAAAGCGTCGGAGAAGGTCTTCAGTGCCTGCTTTTGCGCGCCGTTCAGGCTATCGTCTCTCATCTTTACAATTGCATTGACGGCAAGCGTCCCCGTCATCACATCCTCCTTTTCGGTTTCGGCATAAACCGTGTACACAGTATCATCAGCCATGGTAATCTCCATGTAGCCGACACCTGCAAACGCACGGTTGTAGTTCTCCTCGCGAACATCGGTAATCGAACCGGCAAAATAATATACGCCGTTCAGCACGCTCTCTCCGTACCAAGATCCGGCTGTTGCCGCAATGTCCAGGTAGCTCCCATCTGCCAAGGCAGATTTTGTAAAGGCATCAGCAGTCTCCAACACATCGGCAGGGGCAACCAGAGTACCGATCTTGATATTCTTGATGCCGGAATCAGCCGCAAGAGTCTCGTAATCGGCGATATTAAGTGCCGTAATAAAGCGCAGACCAAGCGGCGTGCAGATGCGCGCGTCCATTTTATAAGAGGTCAATCCGACGGTATGCGCCTCTATGCTCATTCCGTCCACCACTTCGATTACAGGGGTCGTTGTCACATAAGGCGTTTCTCCCTGCTTTGTCACCTTGGCATAGATCAGTTGTCTGCCGTCGCCTGCCAGATTCAAAACGCCGTCCTCGCCGACCATCACGCACTCTCCGTTCAGCATCACCGTGTAGGAGGGGGTATCGTAAATGCGGATGTTGTCAATGTCCACATAGCTGGTCGCATCGCCCAGATCAGTCCCCGTATAGGAAGCCGCGACCTTGTTACATTTTGCAACGATAAACTTGCTTGCATCAATGGTAATATCGGTGCAATTCTCTGCAAATTGCCAAGAAGAGCCGTTATGCCATTGCATTTTCGGATTGTCCTGTACGGAATACAGCTCTCCGTTGACATAAATGGAAAAATGTCCGTTGGACGTGTCAAACACCATCTTGAGATGGTTCCACTCATCCAACTTCATACCGACAGCACCATCCACTACGGTACCGCAGTTCGTCAGAGTACCGTCGGACAGATTGATTTTATACAGATTCATAAACGAACCGGTCATTTGCGTTCCGTCAGCCGTGGTAAAACCGTAATGCTGGAACTGAGCTTCCAACGTATTGTTGACACTGTTATTGTAGTGCGGACGATAGTCCACCTCAATTGTCACGGAGCCGTTCCGCGGCAGTGCCTTGTGGACTACCTGAATGGATTTATCCCAGTTTCCGACACTGTTTCCACCGATAAACGGTACACGTACAAACTTGTTGTCGTTCTCCTGCTTGACGGTGGAATATTCCGGAACCGCCGAAAAGTCATTTCCCGTTACCAAAGAAGTATCGGCGGTCAGTCCCTCAAAATCCTGCTCCCCGTAGACGGTGATTCCCGCCGCCGCAACAGGCAACAAAGAAAGCGGAATCGCCAATACGACCGCCAAAAGCATAGCAAACATACGAATCCATGAACGTTTCATCATCATTCTCCTTTTTTGATGATAGATTTGAATAGATTCATTATACTACATTTTAAGCAGAAAAGCAATACCCCCCCGCTTTTCGTCCTTCTGTACAAATTGCAGAGGACATTTTTGTATAAATCGACACCAAAAAAGCGGTTGCAAAATCCATTCCTTTATTGTATAATAGAAGTATTCTATCAGAAAATCAAAACGGAAACGAGCGTATCAATCCATGAAGCACGTAGATATTTATACCGACGGTGCCTGCCGAGGAAACCCCGGATGCGGCGGGTGGGGAGCCATTTTGGTCTATGCGGGAACGGAACGGGAACTCTCCGGCGGAGAACCGATGACCACCAACAACCGCATGGAACTGTTGGGTGCCATTGAAGCCCTGTCGGCACTCAAAGAGCCGTGTGAAGTAACCTTGACCTCCGACTCCAAATATCTGGTAGATGCAATCACCAAAGGATGGGTGTACGCATGGCGAAACAATCATTGGAAAAAAAGCGACCGTTCAACCGCGTTAAACGTCGATCTTTGGGAACGCCTCCTCCCGCTTTTGGAGCGGCACCGCGTCACCCTAATTTGGGTGAAAGGACATGACGGACATCCCTACAATGAGCGTTGTGACAAACTTGCCACCGCATTTGCAGACGGCTTGAAAAAACTCTGAAATCAAGTCCGATTTTCCCCGTTCAACCCCTTTTTCAGTCGTTGAACGGGGATTTTTTAATGATAGGATTGACAAAATGAAAAAGATGTTATATAATATTCTATTATGATGAAACAGATCCACAGAACCAAACCAAATCCGGTATCAGAAAGGATGGATCCAACCAATGGATAAAAAAATTTCCGAGATCTTCGGTTCCATGGTCTTTAATGACGATGTCATGCGGGAACGCCTCCCGAAAGAAGTCTACAAAACATTGACAAAAACCATTGCCACCGGCAGAACCATCGATCCGACCATTGCCGATGTGGTTGCCAATGCCATGAAAGATTGGGCGGTCGAAAAGGGAGCCACTCACTATACGCACTGGTTTCAACCCCTGACCGGCGTCACTGCCGAAAAACACGACGCCTTTATTTCCCCCGTCGGTGCCTGCAAAGTCGTCATGGAATTTTCCGGCAAAGAGCTGATTCACGGAGAATCCGACGCTTCCTCCTTCCCATCGGGCGGTCTGCGCGCAACCTTTGAGGCACGCGGTTACACCGCCTGGGATCCCGCTTCCTATGCATTCGTCAAGGATGGCACACTCTACATTCCAACCGCCTTCTGTTCCTATACGGGTGAGGCATTGGACAGTAAAACGCCGCTGTTGCGTTCCATGGACGCTTTAAGCAACCAGGCTCTGCGGATTCTGCGCCTGTTCGGCGATACGCAAACAAAGCGGGTAGATATTACCGTCGGTGCCGAACAAGAATACTTCATCATCGACAAAAAAATGTACGACCGCCGCAAAGACCTGGTCTATGCGGGGCGCACACTTTTCGGCGCGCCCGCACCGAAAGGACAGGAATTGGAGGATCATTATTTCGGTCCTCTCAAAACGCGCATCGCGGCATTTATGTCCGACCTCGACCAAGCACTGTGGATCATGGGAATCAATGCCAAAACCAAACACAATGAAGCGGCTCCCGCGCAACACGAATTGGCACCGATCTATGCCACTGCCAACATCGCCGTCGATCAAAATCTTTTGACGATGGAATATATGAAAAAGATTGCCGAAAAGCACGGTTTGGTCTGTCTGCTGCATGAAAAGCCCTATGCCGGTGTCAACGGAAGCGGCAAACACAACAACTGGTCGCTCACGGCAAACGGAAAAAATCTGTTGGATCCCGGAAAAACGCCGGAAGAAAACATGCAATTCCTGTTGATTCTTGCCGCCATCATCCAGGCAGTGGACGACTACCAGGATCTGATGCGCATTTCGGTTGCCTATGCCGGCAACGACCATCGTCTCGGAGCCAACGAAGCTCCGCCCGCCATCGTCTCCGTTTTTGTCGGTGAGGAATTGCGCGCACTGATCGACTCCATTGTGGACGGAACCTCTTACAAAGGCGCAAAAAAAGCCATGATGGATCTCGGCATTCCAACCGTTCCCGTCTTCCGCAAAGACACGACGGACCGCAACCGCACCTCGCCGTTTGCATTTACCGGAAACAAATTTGAATTCCGCATGGTCGGCGCCTCCCAGAACATTGCTATGCCGAATACCGTTCTCAATACAGCCGTAGCCGAATCCTTCCGTCGGTTTGCCGATACACTGGAGGCATCGGACAACCCTGAGGCGGCAACCGTTCAACTCATCAAGGAGACGTTCGCCGCACACCGCCGCATTATTTTTGACGGCAACGGCTATTCCGAGGAGTGGGAACGTGAAGCAAAGGCACGCGGACTTTTGAACTTAAAAACTTCCGTCGATGCCTATAAAACCTTTACAAATCCAAAAAACATCCGCCTGTTCACCGAAATGGGAGTCATGAGCGAGAGCGAAATGCACTCCCGTGAAGAGATCTATTTTGAAAATTACGCAAAAATCATCAACATTGAGGCATTGACAATGATCGTGATGGCATCCCGCGATTATATCCCGGCTGCCGAAAAATACATTGCCCTGCTCGCCGACACCGCCGCAAAAAAGCAAACCGTCTGCGCCGCTTTTTCCTGTGAGGTGGAAAAGGGACTGATTGAGCGTCTGTCCTCACTGACTGTACGGGCATATCGTGCCGTGGAAACTTTGAAAACGGAAGAATCCGCGGCGGCATCCGTTGCCGATGCCAAAGCGCGCGCCGAATATTACTGCGACAAGGTTCTCCCCTTAATGGCAGAATTACGTGCCGCGGTGGACGGCATGGAGGTTCTGACCGCCTCCGAATATTGGCCTGTCCCGACCTATGGCGACATGATGTTCCGTGTATAACGCTTCCAAACCTCCCGCCCATGCGGCGGGAGGTTTTATTTTACATCGGATTTTTTGAAAAATGCAAAAAAGCTATTGCAAAATCCGCCAAACAATGCTATAATAACACTTGCTACACAAAACAGAATAGCAAGCAAATGCAAAAATTTTCCCCCTCCTTTGACAAAAGAGGTTTTTTTCTTGCGCATGTGTCAATCTTGAATTTGAAAAAATGCAAATTCCACTTGGCATATGTGGCAGGGTCTTTTCTCCGTGCTTGTTAAGTTTTGTGTAGCAACAATCGGAGTTTGCGTTTTTCGGTGTGCATTACTTCGGTTGTGCACACCTTTTTATTTTATCTTCGGAGGTACACAAAATGGAAGCACAGGAGATAGTGTCTCTTCTCATTCTATTCGGCATGTTATTCGTCATGCTCGCAATTCGGTACATCATTGCCAAGAAATTTGAAACCATTGCTTTCCATAAAGGCTATGACCGATCTGTTCATTCCTTTGCTCTCTGTTTTTGGCTCGGAGCGGTTGGATGGATCTATGTTCTGGCATTGCCGAACATCTATACATTTTTTCAAAATGAATATATTATAAAACTTTTGGAAGAAGTCAAAAACAAAGAGTTGAATCCATAAGGAAGGTCGCACCTCACCGAAACGGCACGGTCTCCGTTAAGATCGAGAACAAAAAAACAGAGGCGCAAGCAATCGCTTGCGCCTCTGTTTTTTATTTTGGTTGGAAAAAATTGATTACATACCAAGATCAAGATTCATACGCACGTATTCGTCACCGTCGATCGTGATGGTATCGCCATCATATTCAAACGAGTACTCTAAACCAACTTCATGACCTTCCTCATCATCAAAATAGATGAACAAAATGGTGTCACCATGAATCTCATAAATGCCTGTAACCGTGTTCATACCGTCGTCTTCACCCATTTCCGTCTTAACAAAACTGCCATCATGGGTAAACGCATAGAAAACATTCGGAATAAGCCCGGATTTTGCAAAGGTGCCTTCTAACACCATCTCCGCTGTCTCATGCTTAAACAAATCTTCAATTTTTTCCAGCACATCAATCACGGGAGCCGCTTCCAGTTCTTCTGCCAACTCCATGAGTTGTTCCATAGTCATGCTCAAAAGATTCTGTGCGTCGGCGGGAATTGCCGGTACATTTGCATTGCTGTCAAACACAACGGAAAGTCCGAGATCCGTCAGAGAGATGTTCATGTAACCGACCTTATCCACCGTTACGGTCGCTTTGCCGTCTTGAACCTTTGCGGTACCTTCCAACTTCACATTGATTCCCGTGATGTCACCGGCATTGATCGTTGCGCTGACCGCATAGTTTCCGGTATTCTTTTCATAGCTGATCTCACCCTGCAGAACATCTTCCAACTTCATTTCCATGCTGCCCTGCTTGTAGGTTGCATCCGCGTCAATGGAGATGATGTTCTTGCCGTCTTTTTCGGTCTTGGTCAATGCCAGAGTGCCGACCGCTTTGGCAGTCTCTTCTCCAACCTTCACATCAACAGTCACCGAAAGGGTGATCTCGCTCTCGGACAGAGCAACGGACAGATCCACATTCGCTTCACCGCCAATTGCCTTTGGAGCAACTTTGCCCTTCGCTACGGTTGCAACCAACGCGCCGCCTTCCTTGGCAACGGAAACCGAAACCGTGAGGTCGATCTCAACAGCCTCATTCATTTGAGCGATCATTCCGTCCATTTGCGCCAAAACGGTTTCTTTGGTCAGATCAAGGTCTGCCGCATCCGGAATGGCATCTTTGAACATGTCTACAAGGGAAGTCCAAATATCTTCGGGACAACCGTTGATTGATTCTTTCCATGCCGCGGCAATCGTCTCGTTGCTGAACGTATATGTCAAGGTCACAACCTCGGTTCCGTTCACGGTTTCTTCCGTAACAACGGGATTGAACTTACCGATGACATTCTTAGTCCATGCAACGATTGCTTCATTGTTCGGAACGGTTGTTTCCGTTGCATCGAAAACGGTTGCCCACAATGTCATAAGCGTTTCTTCCAGCTTTGCGAGCATCTCCGGCATGTCTTCCAACATTGCGGCAAATTCACTGTTCTGCAGATCATTCTTCAAATTGGCAATATCCAACTTGAAGGACTTGTTGCTTCCCAACAGTGCTTCATTTCCGCTGATCGTCACGCCGTTTTTGTCAGCCCAAAGCGTCATCTTCATGTTGTTGTCAATCACAAACTCATAAGCAAGCTTGTGAGTTTCCGTATCCACATATTGCGTTGCGGACAGTGCGGGAATCTCATCGGAAAGTCCGAGAGCCGCAAACAAACCGTCAATCGCAAAGGTCACGGAACCGTTTTGCATTGCTTTATCGGCAGTTTCGCCAATGCCGGCAATATCAAAGAAATTCGCAAAAGACTTGGATGTACCGTTTGCAATCACACCGGCAGCATTGTCGGTCATATCGCCGACATCGACATTGCCGTCATCGGTACTCTCGGTGTTGTCGTCACCGTCGTTCCCGTCGTTTCCGCAGGATGCAAACAGAATGCAACCCGTGAAAAGCATACAAAGAACCAATAAAAGGGAAAGGAGCTTTTTCATGATTTTTGTACCTCACTTTTTTATTATTTATTCTGGGACTGCTCCGACTGTTATTATATCACATCTTTTTCACATTGTCTACACATTTTTGCATTCATTTCGGCAATTTGCAAAAAATTTGTTTTTTATTAATATTTTGTATAAAAAGTTATACACGCCTATCGCAGGAAAAAGCACCTTGTTCCGAACATACACGTACTTTTATATATCTCTCCCGCTATATGGAAATCCCCCAAAAACGTTTCGCTTTTGGGGGATTTTCTCGTGTCGTAAGATAACGGGTTTCTTCTCTGCGAGGAGACTTCTTCGCCAATCGCCTCCGATTCAATCGCTCAAGGTTGCCGCCATAACAGCCTTAATGGTGTGCATCCGATTTTCGGCTTCGTCAAATACCAATGAACGTTCGGATTCAAAAACTTCATCCGTCACTTCCATACAATCCCGTCCGAATCGCTCTCCCATTTCTTTTCCGACCGCAGTTTTCAAATCGTGGAAAGCAGGCAAACAGTGCATGAAAACCGCATTCTCTCCTGCCGCCTGCAACAGTGCGGCATTGACACCGTAAGGAGCAAGATCACGGATCCGAGTTTCCCAAACCTCGGTCGGCTCTCCCATGGAAACCCAAACATCGGTATAAAGGACATCGGCATTCCGAACCGCCACCATCGGATCCTCCTCAAAGCTTAAGGTTGCTCCTGTTTCGGCTGCAATCTCTTGGCACTGTGCAATCAGTTGCGCATTCGGGAAATAGGCTTTCGGTGCACACGCGGTAAAATGCAATCCCATTTTGGCACAGCCGACCATGAGGGAATTTCCCATATTGTACCGTGCATCTCCCATGTACACCAGTTTGATGCCACGCAATTTGCCGAAATGTTCTTGTATAGTCAAAAAATCCGCCAAGATCTGCGTGGGATGAAATTCGTTTGTCAAACCGTTCCAAACGGGGACTCCGGCATACTGCGCAAGTTCCTCCACATTCCGTTGCGCAAATCCGCGGTATTCGATTCCGTCATACATCCGTCCCAGTACCCGCGCCGTATCGGCAATGCTCTCCTTTTTTCCGATCTGGGATCCGCTCGAATCCAAATACGTTACACTCATACCGAGGTCGTGTGCGGCAACCTCAAACGCACAACGAGTGCGCGTACTGGTCTTTTCAAAAAGCAGAGCGATATTTTTCCCTTCACACAACCGATGTGCCTCTCCCGCTCGCTTTTTTGCCTTCAGAGAAGCTGCCAAAGACAACAACCCTTCAATCTCTTCCGTGGAATAATCCAACAGTTTCAAAAAACTTTTGCCCTTTAATTGCATTGAGGTTCTCCTTTCCGTTTGACCGATCATCTGTCTGCCGTCTCCGATTCGGTTGCCAAGAAAGCTTGCAACGATGCGATCTGCACATCCACGGATTCCGGTCCCGTACTGCCGGCAGAAATTCGCTTTGCCACACAGGTCTGCAAAGAAATTTCGGAATACACATCCACATCAAACAGATCCGATGCCGCTTTGTACTCTTCCAACGACACCTCCTCCAACGTTTTTCCGTCTTTGATACACTGCGCCACCAATTGACCGACCAAACGGTATGCCGAACGGAACGGCATACCTTTTTTTGTAAGATAATCGGCAAGATCGGTCGCATTCAAAAAGCCTTTTTGCGCGGCGGCGTACAGATTCTCTTTCTTCACCGTCATCGTCTCCAGCATCGGCGCGAAAATACGCAAACATTGCTTGACCGTATCCACCGCGTCAAAAACGGTTTCTTTATCTTCCTGCATATCCTTGTTATATGCCAACGGCAATCCTTTGAGAATCGTAAGCATTGCCATCAGATCACCGTAAACGCGCCCCGTCTTTCCGCGTACCAATTCAGCCATGTCCGAATTTTTCTTTTGCGGCATGATGGAGGAACCGGTCGTATAAGCATCATCCAACTCCACAAATCGAAATTCCCAACTCGACCACAGAATCAATTCTTCCGAAAAGCGAGAAAGATGCATCATCAAAACGGAAAGTGCCGACAGCAACTCCACACAAAAGTCACGATCCGAAACACCGTCCATACTATTTGCGGTAAATCCAGAAAATCCCAATCGTTGTGCCGTCATGCCGCGATCGATCGGATAGGTCGTCCCCGCCAACGCACAGGAACCGAGCGGAGACTCATTCATTCGGCTCTCCGTATCCCGCAATCGTCCGTCATCGCGTCGCAACATCATGGCGTATGCCAATAAATGTTGTGCAAAGGTAATGGGTTGCGCACGTTGCAAATGCGTATATCCGGGCATGATGGTATCCCGATGCAAGATTGCTTGCTTGCAGATGACCGCCATCAGTTGCCGCACCAAAGACCGCAACTCCCGAATCTCGTCGCGTAAATACAACCGCACATCCAATGCCACCTGATCGTTGCGACTCCGTGCAGTATGCAACCTTTTCCCGACATCGCCGATTCGCCGTGTCAGTTCGGCTTCAATGAACATGTGAATATCTTCAGCATTCGGATCAATTTGTAACTCGCCGGATTCGATCGACTCCAAAATCCCCTGAAGTCCATTGATGATCTGATCGGCATCGGCGTCGGTCAAAATTCCACATGCCGCCAACATGGCGGCATGTGCCATGGAGCCTTGAATATCCTGACGATACATCCGTGAATCGATCCGAATGGAGGAATTAAAATCATCAGCCTCGCTCGACAATGCGCCCGCGGTTCTTCCCGCCCACATTTTTTCCATCATTCTTTATTTCCTGATCCTTTTTTTGCATTCTTGGCGGCAACTTGCGCCTGTACGGAAATGGGTAAGCCCCAAAGATTGATAAAGCCGGCACTGTCCTTTTGATCATACACGTGATCCTCACCAAAGGTCGCAATCTCCTCGGAATACAACGACCAATCACTCCATGCACCCGCCTTAATCATGTTGCCTTTGTAAAGCTTGATTTTTACTTTACCCGTCACATGTTCCTGCGTTTTGCTCACAAACGCCGAAAGTGCCTCCCGCAACGGCGTGTACCACTGACCGTTGTAAAGCAACTCGCCGAATGTCACCGAAAGTTCCTGCTTTTTGTGCATCGTCATTTTATCCAGGCACAGGGACTCCAAATATTGATGTGCAAAATACAGAATAGCTCCTCCCGGCGTTTCGTAAACCCCGCGGCACTTCATACCGACCAGTCGATTTTCCACAATATCCAAAAGTCCGATTCCGTTGGCACCGCCCAACTCATTTAGTTTGAGAATGATCTCTTTGGCACTCATGGCAACACCGTCCAACGCGATCGGTTTTCCGGCTTCAAAATCCAATGTCAGATACGTTGGAACATCCGGTGCCTGAATCGGCGATACTCCCATTTCCAAAAAGCCGGGTTTCTCATACAACGGCTCATTCCCCGCATCTTCCAGATCCAATCCTTCATGGGAAAGGTGCCACATATTCTTATCTTTGGAATAGTTGGTTTCACGATTGATCTTGAGAGGAACGTTGTGTGCCTCGGCATACGCGATCTCTTCCTCACGGGAACGAATCTCCCACTCCCGCCACGGTGCAATGATCTTCATACCGGGAGCAAACGCCTTGATCGCCAATTCAAACCGAACCTGATCGTTTCCTTTTCCCGTACAACCATGACAGATGGCATCTGCTCCCTCGGCAATGGCGATCTCAGCCAACCGCTTTCCGATAATGGGGCGAGCCAACGCGGTTCCCATCAAATACTCTTCATATTTTGCTCCCGCCTGCACGCTGGGAAGGATCATTTCTTCCACAAATTCATCGGTCAAATCCTCAATATAAAGTTTGGAAGCTCCCGTTTTGAGTGCTTTTTCTTCCAACCCTTCCAATTCATCGGCTTGTCCGACGTTTCCGGAAACGGCAATGATCTCCGGATTATTATAATTTTCTTTCAACCACGGTATGATGATGGATGTATCCAATCCTCCGGAATAAGCCAAAACGACTTTTTTAATTGTTGTGTCTTTCATAATTCAAATCCTCCTATCTACGAAATACACTTGTATTCCGATTCTTTGCATAATTATACATCATTTTTTTGAAAAAGTCAATAGTTTTTTATAAATATTCATTTTTCTGTGTTTTAACCAATGATATTGGAAACATTCATTGCGTGTTTCATCAAAATGCGGGATTTTACCAGATGGAATCCGCATGCAAGCGATGTGACGGCATCGTTTCCCTGTCGCTTGCGAGGCAACTCGGCTTTCGATCGGTATCAAAAATTGATTTTTGCTCTGCCGTATTGACATTTGAAAGAAAATATGATAAAATGATCGCAGTCATCACAAAACGGATAGGGGAGCCATTATGCAGGTTAATCAAAAAACGGAAGAACAAAATTTTGCCGTACTGCCCGTTTGCATTCTAAAAGACGCTTTTCAAAACGGAGAACTGATTCCGATCGTCCATCAAAACGATACCGTAAAACCATTCCATCGAACCATTTTGAAATCCGTTTCCGACTTATTGAGTCCGGAATATGAGTTTACGAAATATCATTATCACAACGGAATCGAACTGTTTCGACTGAATGAAGGGGAAGCAACCGTCGTGGTCAACGACCGCGCGCATACGGCAAAACCCAATGATGTTTTTATTTTCAATCCCTTTGAAGCCCACGGAATCTACTTATCCTCTCCCAATGTCTCTCTCACAAGGACCGGGATCCTCTTTCGTCCGCATCACCTGTTCCCGCCGGAAAATTCGGAAAACGGCGAACGATTCTTTACGGATCTGAAACAGCTGTGTTTTCAAAATGAAATTCCAGCCGCACATCCCGCCGCGGTTGAACTTTGTGATTGCATCGATCGGATCGTTTCGCTCGCCGCGTCGCAAGAAAACGGTTGGTCCGTATCGGTCTTTTCCGAAATTCTTCGCTTCTATGCCTTGATGATCTTTCACGGGCTTTCCAAACGCCCAGAAGAGCATACCTCCTACACATTCGATTTTATGGCGAAAGTAAGTTCCTACATTGAAGAGAATCTTTCTCAAGATATTTCCACCACCGAAATTGCCGCCTATTGTCAATATACGACCGAACATTTCTGTCGGCTATTCAAAAAGTGCTTTGGAAAAACGTTTAAGGATTATTTGAACGTCTACCGCATTCGCTGTGCCAAAGAATTTATTGACCGCGGCAACTTTACCACCATCGCCGAAATCTCCACCCGCTTCGGATTCAACAATCAAAACCATTTCGGAACGATGTTCAAAAAATACGTCGGAATGCTTCCTTCGGAATATATCGGACGGCAAAAGAACTCAAATTGAAAAGGTAACCGTTTTGCCGAAACCTTTTGCACAAATGGATTCCAACAACTGCTCAATTACGCCAAAATACCGAAAAAACCGTCAAAATGCTCTTTTCGGCTTGACAAGGTGCAAAAAAAAGATTAAACTGTATAGGATCAGAAGAACCGTATCTTATCAAAAATCAATATAATAATAAAATAATTGAAAGGAACTTTCTCCCATGACTTTAACCGAACTGAAGAACTTGCTGTCATCCGATCAAAAAAAGAACATCATTTTGGACACGGATGCTTACAATGAAGTAGACGATCAATTTTGCATTGCGTACTGCATGTTGGCACCGGAAAAAATTCGGTTGCTCTCCATCAATGCCGCGCCGTTTCTCAATCATCGATCCACATCGGCAGGGGACGGAATGGAAAAAAGCTACAACGAAATTTTCAAGGTCATCAAATTGGTCGATCCGAACACTTCGATTCCCGTCTTTCGCGGCTCAACGTCCTTTTTGAAAGATCGCAATACGCCGGTGGAATCCGACGCTGCCGAAAATATTATCAATACGGTCAAAAACAGTTCGGAACCTGTCATCATCGTTGCCATCGGTGCCATCACAAATGTGGCATCGGCAATTCTGAAAGATCCGGAATTGGCACACAAAGCCGCCGTGGTATGGTTGGGCGGTCATGCGCTCCATTATCAGGACACCAAAGAATTTAACATGCGTCAAGATATTCCGGCAGCGCAAGTGGTCTTTGACAGCGGAATCCCGTTGATTCAAGTTCCCTGTTGCGGTGTTTGCACGGAATTTTGCACATCCATTCCGGAATTGAACCACTATCTGCGCGGAAAAAACGAGCTGTGCGATTATTTGGTGGAAAATGTTGTACAGGAATGTGCGACATATGAAAAAATGAATTTTGCACCGAGCCGCATCATTTGGGACGTGACCGCAGCCGCTACTTTGATTTGTCCGCAAAATTGCGACATGGTATCCATTCCGCGTCCGATCCCAACCTCCGATGGGGTATATGCGTTTGACAGCGCACGTCCTCACTACCTCTATGTCCGCCAATTAAACCGAGATTACATCTACGGAGATCTATTCCAACGATTGGCAAATAAAAAATGAAAGGATTCCGAATATGAAGAATGTATTGGTGATCGGCAGTATCAATGTGGATTATGTCATCCACACCGAACGACTGCCAAAACTCGGAGAAACACTGACCGGCAGTGATTTTGCCATGAATTTCGGCGGCAAAGGTGCCAATCAGGCAATCGCTCTCGCAAAAACCGGATGCAATGTCAAAATGCTCGGTGCCGTAGGAACCGATCTGTCCGGAAAGCTTGCTTTGGAGAATTTGAAAAAATTCAACGTCGATACGACCGACGTCATGGTGACAGACGATCCCACCGGTGCGGCGGTCATTACAGTCTGCGGAGGAGACAATCATATCCTTCTGGACATCGGCGCAAACGCACGCGTTCTTCCCCATACGATCGAAGAACGGGAATCGTTATTTGATTGGGCAGACTATGTCGTTATGCAGTATGAAATTCCGATGGAATCCGTCCTGTTTGCCGCACGGATGACCAAGCAACACCACAAAAAATTCATCCTCAATCCGGCTCCGGTCAAAGAAGCCGATGCCGAGCTGTTTCAATATGTGGACATTATCATCCCGAATGAATTTGAAGCACAACTGTTGACCGGAATTTCTCCGGAAGACGAAACAAGCACGACCGCCGCCCTCCGGGCTTTGCAAGCCTTGGGGTGCAAAGAAGCGTTGATCACGCTCGGTAAGCGCGGATGTGCTTATACCGACAACGGAAATGTGGCATACGGAGGGACCTATCCTGTCAAGGTGGTCGATACCACTGCCGCCGGAGACAGCTTTATCGGCGGACTTTGCAAGTGTTTGTGTGACGGGAAATCCATGCAGGAAGCAGTTTCCTATGCGTCAGCCGTCTCATCCATTACCGTCAGCCGCCCCGGCGCAGGTGTCTCCATTCCCACATCCGAAGAAGTTGAACATTTTTTGAAACAGTTCTCCTGAAAGGCTGTTGTTTATCATGATGAAAAGCGGTATCGCACCGAACGAATTCGTTCGGTGCGATACCGCTTGTTTGATTGTTTCAATTTCAAATCACTCATGCACCGTTGAAAGAATCCAAAAACCATTGTCCGTCTTGCAAAACCAAAGAGATTTCCAACCGTTCCGTTGTTTCCGGAGAATCTTCCAGCCACGACACCATTGACACTTTACAAGCGTCGGATCTTCCGAGTGAAATGACCTCCATGGTGGAATAATCATAAATCCGCATTGCCGTGTAAAGTGTGTTTCGGTCATTGCCGTCTGCATCATCGGAAACCGATTGACAGAACAGATCGGAAAATGTTTGATAACGCGCCAATCCGTAAGCGGCACCTCCCGCACCGTCTTCAATTGCATATCCGTCAAAGGCGGTTTTGTACAACACATCATTCAAAAAGCTGTTGCTGTACACACGTTCTGCCGCTGCCTTGATCTGCGCTTCCGACCGGAATTTGGATTGCGGCATCACATATTCATAGTACCCCTCCTGATCGAATCCGTAATAAACATGATTCAGTTTTACGTATTCGGAATCCCCGTCATACACGGGAAGTCCCGGACCGTAAAACACAGTATTGACCTCATAAGACGCTTCGATCAGTGTCACAACGCGATCGTAAATATCTTCCACCTGCGGTGCCGCGGCACACCCCGTCATCGTTCCGAACAGGACCCCCATGCAGAGTGCAATCACCGCGACCAAAAATTTTTTTCTGCCCATGAAAAGATTCTTTTTCTCCATCATAGATTTTAACCGCTTATTCTTCCGTTTTCGTCTCGGTCACCTCGTCGGACAATACGGAAGGAACTTCTCCGTCCGAAGCGATTTCCGATTCGGTATCGGCAATTGTTTCGGAGGATCCCTCATCGGATTCTTCTTCCTTATGTGCCACCATGGTAAAGTTGACAAGCGACTGTCCTTCACCCAATCTCATGACGATGACGCCGCCGGCACTTCTCGAACGAGTCGGGATTCCTGCCACGGGAGTCCGAATGATGGTTCCGGAATCGGTGATCATCATAATATCCATGCTGTCATCCACAGCCGCAATTCCGGTCAGATCTCCGCTCTTTTCTGTCAGATTGTAACAAGTAACACCATATCCGCCGCGATGTTTCATCAAACGGAAATTATCAAACGGACTCCGCTTTCCAAAGCCTTTGGAGGTCACACAGAGCAACTCTTTTCCTTCCTCCACAACGCAAACGCCCTTGACAAAATCTCCGTCCCGCAAGCTGATACCTCGTACACCCCGTGCCGTGCGTCCCAACGGGCGAACTCCTTCTTCGGCAAATCGTATCGCTTGTCCTTGTTCCGTTGCAATTAATAACTCACAATGACCGTCTGTACGAACAACGTACAGCAATTCATCTCCCTCATCCAAATTCAGAGCAATCTTTCCGCCCTTGCGCTGGTACTCGTATTCGGAAAGCAACGTGCGCTTGATAACACCGTTTCTTGTCACCATGGTCAAGTATTCCAGATCGTTAAATTCTTCCACACTGATGCACGAAGTCACTTTTTCGCCGTCTTCCAAATCCAGAATATTCACCAGATTCTGTCCTTTTGCGGTTCTTCCTGCCTCCGGAATCAGATACGCTTTCTTCATTTGTACCCGCCCCGTATTGGTAAACATCATTAAATAGGAATGGCTGTTGACAGCGATCACCTTTTCGATGTAGTCTTCTTCTTTGGTTGACATTCCGATGATACCGCGTCCGCCTCTGTTCTGCGCCGCATAGGTGTCGGCAGGCTGACGCTTGATATATCCCGCATGCGTCAAAGTAATGACGCAACTGTGTCTTTCAATCAGATCTTCCAAAATGATCTCATGTTCGGCAGGAACGATGTTGGTGCGTCTTTCGTCCCCGTATTTCTCTTTGATCTCGTTCATCTCGTCTTTGATGATCTGCTTTACTTTTCCCATATCGGCAAGGATCCCTTCCAACTCGGCAATCAACTGATGCAGGCGCGCCAATTCTTCTTCGATCTTGTTTCTCTCAAGACCGGTCAATTTTCCGAGCGTCATCTCCACAATTGCCTGTGCTTGGATCTCTGTAAAGCCGAATCTTTCCATCAATGTCGCTTTTGCTTCCAGAATGGAAGGAGACGTTTTCATAATCTGAACGATCTCATCAATGTGATTCAAAGCCAGACTGTAGCCCTCCAAAATGTGCGCTCTGGCTTTTGCTTTCTTCAAATCAAATTCGGTACGGCGAATAATGACCTGTTCCTGATGTGCGATATAAAGATCCAAAATCGTCGGCAGATTGAGGACTTTCGGCTCGTTGTTGACCAATGCCAGCATATTGATGGCAAACGTATCTTGCAGTTGCGTATATTTGTAAAGCTGATTGAGTACGATTTGCGGATTCGCGTCCCGACGGTATTCCACAACCAAACGCATTCCGTCTCTGCCGGATTCATCCCGTACATCCGTGATTCCGTCAATCTTCTTTTCCTTTACGCAACTCGCAATGGATTCACAGAGCATACTCTTATTGACACCGTAAGGAATTTCCGTAAAGATGATCCGATGATGATCCTCCTCAATTTGAGAATGAGACCGCACCATAATATGTCCGCGTCCGGTCAAATAAGCTTCCTTGATTCCGTTGACACCGTAAATCGTTGCATACGTCGGAAAATCCGGACCCTTGATAAACTGCATCAAATCATCCACCGTACATTCCGGATTGTCCATACGATAGACCGTCGCATCAATCACTTCACCCAAATTATGGGGAGGGATGTTGGTTGCCATACCGACAGCAATTCCCATGGAACCGTTCACCAGCAAGTTCGGAAAACGAGACGGCAAAACGACCGGCTCCTGTAACCGGTTATCAAAGTTCGGCATCATGGGAACAACGTTCTTATCCAGATCCCGCATCATCTCATCGGCAATCTTATCCAATCTTGCCTCCGTATAACGGTAAGCTGCCGCACCGTCACCGTCCACGGAACCGAAGTTTCCGTGACCTTCCACCAACGGATAACGCATAGAAAAATCCTGTGCCATACGTACCATGGTACCGTACACAGCCGCATCACCGTGCGGGTGATAACGTCCCAACACATTACCGACGGTTGTTGCCGATTTACGGAACGGTTTGGAATGAACCAACCCATCCTCATACATTGCGTACAGAATCCGTCTTGCTCCCGGTTTCATACCGTCCCGCACATCCGGAAGCGCACGCGCCATGATGACAGACATGGAATACTCGATGAAAGATTTTTTAACCTCTTTCTCCATTCCGACATCTACGATTTTTTGATTTGTGAACAGTGCCAATTCCTGTTCTCTGTCAAGTTGTTTGTCTTTTTCGTTTGCCACGATATTCGATCCCTTTCATGATTGATTTCAAGAGAAGTTGCTATTGTTTGTTTTTTCTCTCCAACAACCGACACAAGTTGCCAAGAGGAAAATAAAGAATCATTCCCGCCAATGCCGTTCCCACCATCTCCGGAAGAACGGACTGTAAAAGAATGTCGATCAAATTGACCGCTTGATAGGTCATACATGTATAAATTACCGTTGTTGCCGCACGAAGAAACAACCCGGCGGCAAGATATAAGAGATAGATCGTCCAACGTTTCGGAAAAACCGCACGGGCGTAATGTCCTGCCGTATAACCGTAAAATAAATAGACGATCGGAAGAACAGAGATTCCGAAAGAACCGACCGCTTCGATCAAACAACCGGCGGCGATCCCCGTGATCCCTCCCGCATATCGACCGCAAAAATACGAAACGCAAAGCACGGTACAAAGCATCAAATCCGGAACCGCTCCGAACAAACGAAATCGTCCGAAAAAGGATGTTTGAACAGCCGACAGGACCACCAACAAAAGACCGATGGTTACACTGTAGACCAGGATTTTTGAACGTGTACGCGCACGATAACCGAGGATCCGATTTTGATGCACTTCTTACACCTCCCAAAAAACATTGCTATTCTGTCACACTGTTGTCGGTCGCACTTTTTTCATATCCTGTCACGATCATCACCCATTTCAAAGAGGAAAAATCAACCGACGGTTGCACCGTTGCGATCAAATTGCGACTGTACCCGTCTGTTTCGATTGCCGTGATCGTTCCGATCTCCAAATCAGCCGGATAAACACTCGCATTTCCGCTGGAGAGAACTTTGTCACCGACTTGAACATCGGCATCGGCATCCATGTAACTGATCTTACATACGCCTTCGTTTTTCATGCTGTAATCTCCGCTGACAATTCCAACCGCACCGGAACGCTGAATATACGCCCCGACCGAAGTTTCATGTTCGATTAAAGTGGAAACCATACACCAATTCAATCCGACCTCCGTCACACGCCCGACGATCCCGTCAGCCGTAACGACCGGCATATCAGCTTCAATACCGTGCAAAGAACCGCGATTGAGTGTGAAGACCGTTATATAATTTCCGGAAGAATGACCGATGATCATTCCTTCTTCCATCGTTAGGGACGGATACTTGTTTTTCATGCCGAGATAAGCACGGAGACGCTCATTCTCATCTTCCAAAAGAGTCGCATCTTCCAATCGTTCTTCCAACGACTCTTTTTCTTTTCTCAAAGATTCATTTTCTTCACTCAAAAGATCTAAACTTTGAAAATAAGCTCCCAGTCCTTCAAAACCGTCGGCAACAACGGACACACACCAACGAACGGGAAACGTTACTGTTCCGATGATGTCCTTTGCCAAATTTCGGTATCCCATAAAAGAAAATACGGACGGCACAATGGACAGCACCAATGCGATACACAAGCAAATGATAAAAAATTTATTTTGAAATAACTTCATCGTTCTTCAAAAAATCGAAAATCCGTTTATATATCCAAATTCTCGGCAAATTTTGCATTCTGTTCGATAAAGACGCGACGCGGTTCCACTTTGTCTCCCATCAAAACGGAAAACATTTCGTCACAGGCAATCGCATCTTCAATGGTGACGCGCAGAATCGTTCGATTTGCCGGATCCATGGTCGTTTCCCAAAGCTGTTCGGCATCCATTTCTCCGAGACCTTTATAACGATCGGCTTCCACATTGACGCCTCCCATTTCAGCAACGATCGCTTCCTTTTCTTCTTCCGTATAGGCATATCGCTCCGAACCGTACTTGGCACCCTTTTTGTAGATTCTGTACAGCGGCGGTTGTGCAAAATAAATGTGTCCGTCCTCAATCAACCGGCGCATGTGACGGAAAAAGAACGTCAGGAGCAAGATTCGAATGTGGGAACCGTCAACATCGGCATCTGCCATGATGATGATTTTTCCGTACCGCAATTTTGCAACATCAAACTCCTCACCGATTCCGCAACCAAGAGCCTGAATGATTGGGATCAAAGACAGGTTGGAATACACTTTATCCAATCTGGTCTTTTCGACATTCAAAACCTTTCCTCGCAAAGGAAGGATCGCCTGAAAACGGGAACTTCTTCCCTGTTTTGCCGAACCGCCTGCCGAATCTCCCTCTACCAGATACAATTCCGTCATTTCGGCACTTCTTTCCTGACAGTCGGCAAGTTTTCCGGGGAGAGTGGAACCTTCCAACAATCCCTTCCTTCTGGTTGCCTCACGAGCTTTTCTTGCCGCCTCCCGTGCGCGATACGCAGCCAATGCCTTCTCCAAGATCGTTTTTCCGACAGCGGGGTTTTCTTCCAGGTATTCTCCCAATTTTTCGGTCACCAAATTGTAGATGACCGTGCGCATTTCACTGTTTCCGAGTTTTGCTTTGGTCTGTCCCTCGAACTGTGCATCGGTCAATTTGACCGATACCACCGCCGAAATTCCTTCCCTCACATCCTCGCCGGAGAGATTCTTTTCATTCTCTTTGATAATTCCGTATTTTTTTCCGTAATCGTTAAATACCTTTGTCAGTGCCGTCTTGAAACCGATCTCATGCGTGCCACCCTCAATGGTATTGATGTTGTTTGCAAAAGTCAGTAAAATCTCATTGTAACTGTCATTATATTGCAAAGCGACTTCAGCAACCCAATTCTCCTTTTCGGCACGCATGTAGATCACGTCCGGATGAATCAATTCACATTTCTTCTGCTCATTGATATATTCCACAAACGATTTGATGCCGCCTTCATACTCCAAATCGTCTTCCCGATAAGTTCCGTCGTCTTGAACATCCCTTTCGTCTCGGAGACAGATATTCACTCCAGCATTCAAAAAAGCCTGTTCGCGCAATCGCTTGAGCAATACGTCATAATCAAAAACATTGACTTCAAAAATCGTACTGTCCGGTAAAAAGCGAACATACAAACCGTGCTTGTCCGTTTCTCCTTCTTCCTTGAACGGACGAGCAACATGTCCTCTCTCAAACCGTTCCGTATATCGCTTGCCGTCGTGACAGTTATCAATTTCCACCCATTCGGACAGAGCATTGACAACGGACGCTCCGACTCCGTGCAAACCTCCGGAATATTTATATCCTTCTCCGCCGAACTTTCCTCCCGCGTGAAGAACGGTATAAACCACTTCCAAAGTCGGGATTCCCAATTTCGGATGGATCCCGCTTGGGATTCCGCGACCGTCGTCTCGCACGGAAACACTGTTATCCGGATGCAAAGTCACTTCGATCCGCTTGCATCGTCCCGCCAATGCCTCGTCGATGGAGTTATCGACAATTTCATATACCAAGTGGTGCAGTCCTCTTTCCGATGTGGAACCGATATACATTCCCGGTCTTTTTCTGACGGCTTCCAACCCCTCCAATACTTGGATCTGACTTTCGTCATAAACGTGTTGTTCCTGATTTTCCATGTTCCCCGTAAATCCTTTCTGATAATGCCGACGCTCACTCACGCCGTCTTGTGTCAAATTCCCTCATACTTGCCGATCCGTCCAAGCAAAGATGCCGACGAAAGTTGTGAAAAACAAATTTGATAATCCCCCGTTTCACTGCGATACAGTACAAAGGATTTCGGAATTTCTTCCGACGCAAACGATACCGTCCGATTCTTATCGGCATCGGATAAATATTTTTTTGTTACCGCCGATACCGTTGCCGTATCGGCATCAAATATTCCGATGATTTGTTTGGTTCGGACGCTTTGATTATTCCCTACGTGAAGATACATCCTGCCCTCCCTGAAGTGAAAAGGTTCCGTTTTTTACCCGTATATAATGTCCTTCCGGTGATACCGACGGCTCACAGGTTGTCAAAATGACTTGTCTTCCCACCATGCGTTCGGATAAATACGCACGCCTGGAACCGTCCAACTCGGAAAATACGTCATCAAACAAGAATACCGGTTTTTCTCCGCATACGGCAGCGCAAACTTCACCTTCAGCCAACTTCATTGCAAGTGCCAAAGACCGCTGTTGTCCTTGCGAAGCAAATTGCCGCGCCGGTCTTTCGTTGAGCAAAATCTCAATATCATCTTTATGGATTCCCCACAACGTACTTCCGACACCAATCTCTCTGTCATGGTGCGACATCAACAATTGCTCATACCTTTGTTCCGTTCGTCTCACGTCCTCGTATTCCGACGGCTCTTGCTTGGAAGAGCCGCAATAAATCGCATCCGGAACTTCTTTATCTCCCATCATTTCCGAAAAACAAAGTTTCATATTGGAAGATATGTCTTTCAAATAACGACAACGGTAACCGGCAATCACCGCCGATTCATGTGCCAATTGTTTCGACCAAAATTCAATCGTTGTATCGAATGTGCGACGGTCTTTCTCAGCATTTCGAATCAATTGATTTCTTTGCTTCAAAATTTGGTGATACCTTTGCAAAGTTTTCAAATAAACCGGATACAATTGAGACAAAGCAATATCCATATAATTTCGCCGCTCTCCCGGTCCGTCCTTTACCAAAGATAAATGTTCCGGACAGAACAGCACCGTTCGAAAGGCTCCGACCATATCGGAAACGCGCCCCATCTTGATTCCGTTTTGTTCAATGTGTTTCCGTTTTCCTGCCATCATCCGCACCGTGATTGTTTGGCGACGCACGGAATCGGAAAAATCCAAAGAAACTTCACACATCTCCGTACCGAATCGAATCATTTCTTCATCCCGCGCGGTACGGAAACTTTTTCCGAGAGAAGTAAAAGCGATCGCTTCCAAAAGATTTGTCTTTCCCTGTGCATTCTCGCCACACAAAAGATTGACACCGGGACAAAATGAAACATCGGCAAACTCAATATTTCTAAAGTTGCTGATCGCTATCCGCTTACATTCCATGGTTTTGAAGGATCACTCTTTCATTCTGACAGGCAACAGCATGAACAACTCGGAAGTCTGTTCTTTGGTCTCGACCGGTTCAATGTTAATACTGGCATGGGAAGAAGTCATGGAAATTTTGATCTTCTCGGCATCGGTCGCACGTAAACTGTCAATCAAAAAGCGATTGTTAAAAGCAATCAGAAGGTTGCCGCCTTCTTGCTCGACCTCCAATTCATCATAAGTGCTTCCCAACGTGGAATTGGCTGAAATCTTCAAAATTCCGTCGTCAAACTCTAATTTTACATGGGAACGAACACTTCCGGCAATCTTTTCTTCCGTCACCAATGCCGCTCTCTCCAAAGCCGAAATCATTGCTTCACGGTCCACTTTTGCAAAAATGTGATGTTTGTTTAACAGAATTCGGTCATAGTCGATATACTGTCCCTCGATCAAACGGGAAAAGAAGATCAAATTGCCAATATTGAACACAATGTTCTTTCTTGCCATATAAATTCTGACCGTTTCCCGTTCATCATCCTTGAGCAACTTGAACAGCTCGTTCACGGTTTTAGTCGGTACGATAAAGGAAAAATTCACATCGCTGTGATTTTCGTTCTGATTTTCAATATCCGTTGTCACGGAACATTTGGACATTTTGTAACTGTCGCAAGAAACCAACAACAGGGAATCTCCCGTGACCTTGAAATAACATCCGTTCAAGATGGGGCGTTGATCGTTGGAAGCCATTGCAAACATGATCTTGGAAAGCATTCTTTTCAATACGGATTGTCCAACCGTGAATCCTTCATCGGTCACCAGACGCGGAATATCCGGATAATCGGTAGCGTTCATTGCGTTCATTCTGTGATTGGATTTTCCGCAAGTGATGCACGCCTGCATTTGTTCATTGACCGTCAAGGTTACAAATTCTCCGTCCATAACACGTAAAGTCTGGATAAATTTTTGTGCATTGATAATCGCGCTTCCCGCTTCCTCTACTTGGGCTTCTACAGAGATTCGCATTCCTTTTTCCAAATCGAATGTGGTCATAATGCAGGTTCCGTCTTCTTTTGCTTCCATCAGAATGCCCTCAACAGCAGAAAGTGTGGATCTGCCGGATACGGCACACATCAGCGGTGCTACCGCATCACTGACGGATTGTCTGTTAAATATCAATTTCATTTCAGTCATTCCTTTCGGTATTGTTTATCTTTTTTGCGTCGTGCGCTTTTTATAAAGAGAGAGTATGTATGATTATATAGATTCAAAATCGTAACAGTCGTAAGGGGTGCGGAAACTGTTGAAAACCGCAAAAATGCTTTGTGTCACAAAGAAATTTTTATAACTCAAAAAGTGTTTCCGAAATTGAAAAAACGGTGGATTTTTTTGTGGAGAAATGGAAGGGAGAATTCCGTTTCGTCGGTCAACTTGGTTTTGAAATTCAAAAATAACAAAAAGAATTTGAATCAAAGATTTCCACAGAGCTTTTCCACAAGTAGAAACGGTGGAAAAAGAGAAAAAAGTCAATCTTTTTGATTTGATTACAGGATTTCCACAAGATGGACTCTGAAAGACTGTCAACAAGCAATTTGTCATACGACAACAAGAAATTTTTTCAAATATCCACATGCTTCCAAAGGTTGGAAACAGACTTTTCAAGCAGTTTTCCACAGGTGTTGAAAAGTTTGTGGAAAACTTTTGCTGAAAGAAAAGGGAAGAAAAAATTCTATCCGCTAATATCCTTTTTTAGGTCGCCGATTTCGGAAGCAAAGAGCGGCTCACTGAATACTTTTGTAGCAATGAGGTTGTAAGAAGAAATAATTGTGGAGTGATCTCTTTCAAATATTTTTGCAATGTTCGGAAAAGACATTTCCGTCATTTCGCGGATCAGATAAATCACGATATGACGGGCATTGGCAATATCTTTACTCCTGTTTTTTCCGGTTACTTGCTCTTTTGAAATTCCGTATTTCCGGTAAGCCGCCGTAAAGATCTTTTCCACTGTCACGCTGATGGGTTCGGCTTCTCCCAAAAGCTCGGAAATACATTCATGTGCCAATTCCATGGTAATTTCTTTCCCCGACAGAAAACTGAGAGCCCCCAATTTTTTGATTGCCCCTTCGATCTGACGGATGTTGGAACGGAGGTTTTCTCCCAGGAAAGTTAAAACATCGTCCGGAATGAGTACGTTGACCTGTTCAGCCTTCTTTTTGATGATGGCGATACGAAGCTCCAGATCCGGAGGCTCAATATCTGCCAACAGTCCCCATTCAAAACGAGTAACCAAACGATCCTCCAGAGGTTTGATGTCACGCGGCGGTCGGTCGGAAGTCAAAATGATCTGCTTTTTTTCTTCATGCAAAGCATTGAACGTGTGGAAGAATTCTTCCTGCGTTGCGGTCTTTCCGGCGATAAACTGAATATCGTCAATAAGAAGCACATCGCATTTTCTGTATTTGTCCCGAAAATCTTCCATGGTCTTGTTTGCAAGACAGGCGATCATCTGATTGGTAAAATCTTCCCCTTTTGTGTACATGATCTTGATGTTGGGATTGTTTTGTTTCATGCGGTTGATGGTTGCGTACATCAGATGGGTTTTTCCGAGACCGCTGTTGCCGTAGATGAAAAGGGGGTTGTAGTTTTCAGCGGGATGATTGGCGACCGCAACGCAAGCCGCCTGCGCAAACTTGTTGGTGCTTCCCACAATGAAGTTTTCAAACGTATATTCAAAACTGTAGTCGGGCATGGATTTGGGAGAGGATTCTTCGGTCGGTTGCGGTTGGTTGGAGTGTTCCTCTGTCGCAAGCGGAATCCCGGTTACGGAAGTTTTGAGTTGGTCGGATGAAACCGCTGATCCGGTAAATGTTAAATTGACACGGACATCCAATCCCAACAAATGACAAAATTCACTTTGAATATCATCTAAATAATTTTTTTGAATAATGTCGAATTTGAATTCCGAAGCCGTTCCCATTGTAATGATGAAGCAGGAATGATTGTCCTCTGTTTTTGATGATTCTTCAAAAGAAAGAATTTCCAAGTCTCCAAACCAGAGATTGGCGGTGGATTCGGAAAGCTTTGCGCGGAAGGCTTCTTTCACCATATTCCAGACTTCACGGATTTCTTCGATGTAGTTTTGTGACGGCATGAACGATTCTCCTTTCGCACGCACGTTATATAATATATTATTATAACATAAAATATTATTATTTACAACCTCACGGTTCTTCTTTTTGAAAAAATTTACAATTTATTTATAGGTATTTACAGATAAAACAGAACGGAGACTATTGACAAACCCCAAAAAAAGGGTATAATAATAAGAAAAGACGGTTAGCAGGGGGTAACTGAAAAATGAGACTGCATTATCTGATAAAAGGGATGAGTTGTGCGGCTTGCGTGGGACATGTGGAACGTGCCATCGGACGAGTGGTATCGGAAACGGATACGGTCACGGTTTCTTTGTTGACCAATTCCGTTACGATTTTGACATCGGATGACACAGATGTTGCGGCATTGGAAAACAAGTTGTTCAAGGCGGTTCAAGCTGCGGGATATACATTGATTCTCAATGAAAAAAAAGCTGAAAAAGAACCGTCTGAATTTTCGGCAAGATTGCGTTCTTTGATCCTTTCGGCAATTTTTACCCTGTTCGTGATGTATCTTTCCATGGGAAGTATGATAGGACTTCCTATTCCGCCGTTTTTATCGGGTGCCGAACACGGATTACAGATGGCACTGGCACAATTACTCTTCACAATCCCGGTGTTGATTTTGAACCGCCGCTTTTTTATCAGTGGGATTCGTGCTTTGTTGCATCGTTCTCCGAATATGGATTCTCTTGTGGCGACGGGTGCGGGAGCGTCCGTAATTTACGGGATCGCCGCCGTTTTGATGATTGCCATGACGGAAGACATGGATGTGATCCATTCGTGGTTACACGACCTTTATTTTGAGTCTGCGGCGATGATTCTGACATTGGTGTCCCTTGGCAAGTTGTTGGAAACGCGGGCAAAAGAAAAAGCGTCCGATGCGGTACGCTCTTTGGCAACGTTGTCGCCGAGTCGTGTCTCTGTGATCCGAGACGGTGTGGAATGTTCCGTTCCGACGGAAGAATTGAAAGTGGGAGATTCTGTTTTGATCCGCGCAGGAGAATGGATCCCGATCGACGGTGTTGTAACGGAAGGGACGGGCAGTGTTGATGAATCTGCAATTACCGGAGAAAGTATGCCGGTGGAAAAAGAAATCGGCGATTCCGTTCGTGCTGCGTGTATATTGACCAACGGATTTTTGAAGGTGCGAGCTGAAAAAGTCGGTGAAGATACGTCACTTTCCCGTATCATACGCCTTTTGGAAGATGCGGCAGCCTCCAAGGCACCGATTGCCAGAATTGCCGATCGCGTCAGTGCTGTGTTCGTCCCGTGTGTAATGGGGATTTCGGCAATTACGCTTTTGGTATGGTTGTTCTTTGCCGGCAGTGTGGAAACGGCATTGCGATCCGCCGTGGCGGTTTTGGTCATTTCCTGCCCCTGTGCGTTGGGACTTGCAACTCCGACCGCAATTACCGTGGGAATCGGACGCGGTGCCTCTATGGGAATTTTATTCCGCTCGGCTGAAGCATTGGAAAAACTATGCGGTGTCAAAACCGTTGTTTTTGACAAAACAGGAACGTTGACGGAAGGAAATCCGGCCTTGACGGATGTGATTGCTTACGGTGAAGAAGTGACGCATGTTTTACGTCTCTCTGCCGCGGTGGAACGACTTTCTTCCCATCCTCTGTCTTTGGCGGTGCAGAACGGTGCCGAGCGATTCGGTATCACTTCTTTCCCGGAAGTGACGGAGTTTACCGCTCTGACGGGGGTCGGGGCTTCCGGGTGCGTGGAAAATGTGGTCTGCCGAATCGGAAAGCCGATGGCATCGTTGTTCGCATCGGAGGATCTCTGTCCGGAATCTCCGTCAACGGTATTAACAGAGAAAAAAAACGGAATCCGATTTGCTCAAGCGGTTGATACGTCTTCTTTGAAACGGGATTTTGAACGGTTGGAAACAGAGGGAAAAACAGTCGTTTTGGTTACGTTTGACGAACGTCCTGTCGGTGTTCTCGGAATAGCCGATCGCATTCGTTCGGATTCGGCGAGTGCTGTTGCGGCTTTGAAAAACGCCGGTGTTACTTGTTTGATGCTGACGGGAGACAATGAACGGACTGCCGCCGCTGTGGCAAAAGAGGCGGGTTTGGACGGATTTTATGCCGGATTGTTACCGGAAGACAAAGAAAGAATGGTTCGTGAATTGTCCGAACAATCTCCCTGTGCCATGGTAGGAGACGGAATCAATGATGCGCCCGCATTGGTCCGTGCCGATGTCGGGATCGCGATCGGTGCCGGAACGGAGATTGCGGTAGATTGTGCCGGTGTCGTCCTCTCCGGTTCCTCCGTGGTCGGTGTAGCCGACGCATACTTTTTGAGTCGTGCTTCCATTCGTATCATCAAACAGAATCTGTTTTGGGCATTGTTCTATAATGCCGTATGTATTCCCGTGGCGGCGGGTGTCTTTTACCCTCTGTTGGGATGGCAGTTAAGTCCTATGCTTGCTTCTGCGGCGATGAGTTTTTCGTCTGTTTGTGTTGTTACAAACGCATTGCGTTTGCGAAAAATATCACTTGGAAAAGGAGAAAAGAAGAAAATGTTCGGAAAGAAAGAAGAAACGGTACAGACTGTTTTGCACATTGAAGGAATGATGTGCCAAAATTGCGTCAAGCACGTAAAGACCGCCCTGGAAGGCGTTAAGGGAGTCAAGGATGTGACGGTCGATTTGGAAAAGAAAACGGCGACCGTGACGGCACCCTCGTCGGTCCTACGCAAAAGTTTGGAGGCAGCTGTTACAAATGCCGGATACGGCATCCAATCCGAATCGGATCCCGAATGATCGGTTCCGATTGATCTAATTGATCTAAAAGCGGCTGTCACCGATGCCGAACGCATCGGTGACAGCCGCTTTTGATTTTTTACAGTGGAAGGTCGAACTTGTTTTGGAGCAATGTTCGGATACCGGCTTTCCATGTGCAGGGAAAATATTCTTGCCAAAAAACCTCCCAGCTGGGAGGTTTTGGACGGTTTTGCCGTGCATTATCTTTTCTTTCGGATGAATATGCGCGCAAGACCGAATCCGACCGTTGCAAGCGGCAAAACGGCAATGAGGACAAGAATCCAGATTGCACGTTCTCCGCCGGTCAAATTCAGAGAGGATGCTGTCATCTGTACGGAAGGAATCGACAGAGATTGATAATCGGAATCGGTTACGGAGGAAAATGCCGAAAGAAGCAAATTGAAATTGTTTCCGGAGGACAGGGTGTTTCCGGTGGAAGATGCCGACAGAGGTGATGCAAGCCACAGTACGGTGCCGGCATTTTCTTTTTCGGCAATGGCAGCACAACAGTATTCGTCTCGGATCGTGTCCTCATCGGCGGTGTCTTTTTCAGCGTCGGGAGACAGGAGATAGCCGTTGTCCGTGGTCGTCATCCAAGCGGTCAATGTGACACCGTCCGTTTCCGAAAGTTTGATCGCATGGGGAAGAATTGCCGTAAATTTTCCGGAAAAGGTTCCGTTGACAGCCGAATCGGCAAGTTGCGGATAGAAAATATAGGGATAACTTACGATATTTTTTTGAGTCCCTTCACAAAGAATTTGTGAGCCGCCCTTGACGGAAAGTCCGTATTTTTCTAACAGAGAGGACAAATTCGGAAAATCGTTTTTGGAATAATCCGTTGTTAAGAAAAGATTTCCGCCGTTTGAAAGATACCGTTCCACATCGGCACATGCCGCGTCGGTCAGATCGGCTTTCGGTGAAAATAATACCAACAACGCGCAGTCCGACACAAGTTGTTCCGTATCCGAAATGGTGTGAATGAAGAAGCCGTTCTCCGTCAACAAGTCCTCAAATGTGCTGTCGGGCGCGGTAAAGGAATCCCCTGTTAAGATGCAAACGACGGGAATTTGTTCTTCGGCGACATAACGAATGGCATTGGTGATACGAGTGTCTCCGTCGAAATAGGCGACGGTAGAAGTGGAGTAATAAAGTTTTGCAATGGTGGAAAGCGTATCGGTATCCAAATTTCCCGTATCGCCGGTTTGCTCGTAGTTGATATATTTTTGAAGCAAGTAGATATAATCCGACGGAGATAAACTCAAGCCCAGTTCTTTGTTTTCATAATGATAGAGATCATTGCTGTCGAGTACAAAGAATCTTTTTTCACTGACAAAGATCAAACTTTGGTCGTTGAGTGTGCGTGAGGTATATGTTTTGGAGAAAGACGGATCCCTTTGTGTATCAATGACCTCCAAGGTTAACGATTGGCATTCCTCCTCATATCGTTTCAAAAAGGAGTAAACATCGCCGTCGGCATTGCTTTTTCCTCCTTCGCACAGATAGTACAGGTTGATTGGTTCGTTGATTGTATCTAACAGATCCAATGATTGACCGGAAATGCGAAAAATATTGGAACCGGTGACATCAATGCCGGAGAACCGTTCCGGAAGCAATGCGAGTGCAAAATTTCCGGCGATCAAAAGAATTCCCAAAGCACCGGATGTCAGAGAAATGCGCCGCTTTTTTTCGGAGGCAGTAAACGCCCCTTGTTTTCGGCGAATCAATTGGACTTGTAAAAACAAAAAAAACGCGATGGAGAACAAAAAATAGACCACGCCGGGAATATAGAATTTTCCGTAAGTAAAACAGTAGCAAACCTTGACCGGATCGGTCAAAAGAAGAAGACTTTCCACCCATCCGCTCAACGGCAATTCGGAACATATGCGATTCCAAGCATACAGCAACAGAGGAATCACAAAGGTTAAGGGAACGGAAATCGCTTTTTTGCGAATGACGGTCAGGATCAGTCGGATCAACGCTACAAAAAATGCCCCGTAAAGAAAAAAGCCGAACAGTGCGGTTTGTGAAGTCGCAATGGGACTGTTGCCGTATCGGGAAAACAAAAACGGCGTGCAGGCGACGCAACCGGTTGGGATCAACAGGATCGTCAAGTCGGCAAGGTATCTTCCGACGACCGCCGAAGAAGGTTTTAACGGGAGGGATAGCAACAATTTTTCGGAATCCCCGTTTTGGGAGCGAAGCGAAGAAAAAAGTAACAGCAATGAGAGAAAGAGCGGTAGCAGGGAGATCATATATCCCAGTGCATAAGAGAGCGATGAATAACCGAGGTAAAGGTTAAACACCGTAATAAATACGCCGAAACAGAGCAGGAATACGCCCAAAATCAGGTAGGTGGAAAGAGAAGAAAACCAAAGTTTCAACTCTTTTTTATAAACAGAGAACATGAATTTGTTTCTTCTCCTTTTCTTTAGGAATGAACGGCGGTTGTCGATGTGCCGTCATCAATCAGTTTTCCGTCGGATAAAGTCAGAATTCGGTCGCACACCTCCCGCATCGGTGCAAGAGCCGTGCCGCTGAACAGGATCGTTACGGAGTCGGACAAAGACAGAATGAGGGAAAGAATCTCTTGCCCTTTCTCCTGCGACAGTCCGGCAGTCGGATCGTCAAACAACAGAATTTCCGGATTTCCCAAAACTGTTTGCACGACACCGACGCAACGTTGCTCATAGAGCGAAAGATTTTTGATAAGGACGTTTTTCTTGTGTGAAAGTCCGCAAAGATCCAACAGACTGTGAATTTTTCGAACGCTTCGTTCATAGTCCGTTTCCTTGACATCGGCAACGAATAGAAGAAATTCCAAAGGTGTTAAAGCGGGATCCGAAACGCTGCCTTGCGGAAGGTATCCGATAAGGCTTTTGGCTCGGATGCTTTCTTTTTGCATGTCGAACCCGTTGATGGAGACCTTCCCGGAAAATGGGGTGCAACAACCGGAAAGTTGATCCAACAATGCGGTCTTTCCGGCACCGTGATTTCCGAAAATCCCGTAAACATGACCGTGATTCAATTTGAAACTGACGGAATCCAGTATCTGTTTTTTTCCGCGAATGACTGTCAGATCTTTGACCTCTATCACCTGTATTCTCCTTTTTTGAATCTTTTTCAATTTACCGATCTTTAGAACGTTACTATCTTACACAGCGACTGTGTTTTTCGTTTGACTGCAAATTGACTTTTTTATGAGAAATCCTTGCTTTCAATCGCTCTTTGTGCGGGTTCCTTTTTCCTTGATTGGTTCGGTGATTAAAAAGCTGTCGGAGGAGAGTACGATGTCCCTTGCGAGTATTTCCCCCGTCAAAGCGTTTTCGGAATCTTTCGGCAGACGGATCCGGCGCGAGTTTCCGACGTTGGCAAAGATGCACAGCCGATCTGTTTCCGCGGCGCGTTCATAGACAAGAAAATCATCCTCGACTTCCAAAAAGCGGAAGATTCCGTCTTTCAATGCACAATGCGTCTGCCGCAAACGTCCCAAAGCCCGGTAATGCTCTGTTAATTCAAGGTCTTCCCTTCCCCACGGGAACGGCATACGGCAGAACGGATCTCTGTATCCTTCCATCCCGGCTTCATCGCCGTAATAGATTGACGGAACTCCGAACACGGTGAATTGCAATACCGATGCCAATTTTAACCGTCGGACTGCTTTCTCTCTTTGAGCGACCGACAAATGTCGATTTGCCAGTTCCGAATTGGAAAGTTCTTCCCACACATCCCCTGCCTCCCCAAGTTCGGTCAAAATTCGTGCCGTGTCATGTGTCCCCAAAACGTTCATTAAACTATTGGAAACTGCAATCGGATACGACGCATACAGCTCGGTGAGCGTATGGTAAAACGCCTTTGCATCCCGCTGTTTGATCAGAGACAGAACGGCGTTCCGAAACGGATAGTTCATTACGCTGTCCAATTGCTTTCCGAAAAAATAGTGCCGCCGCTTTCCGTATGCGATTTTTTCGACTGCGTTTTCCCAAACTTCGCCGATGATGATCCCGTCACCGTTCGCGGTTTCTTTGACCGTTTCGCGCAATTCTTCCAAAAAAGTGTCGGAAAGCTCATCTGCCACGTCCAATCTCCAACCGTCGGCACCGCGCAAAATTCGGTTTCGGATCACGCCGTTCTTCCCCGTAAAATAGTGGCGGCAAATTTCGTTGTGATGGTTTAAGCGAGGTAAGATCTCAATGTTCCACCAACATTCGTAGGAATCCGGGTACCGATAGAATGTGTACCAGGGATAGTACGGGGA
>CAZUYA010000003.1:35685-74524 GCA_964624685.1 uncultured Ruminococcus sp.
AACATTCGTAGGAATCCGGGTACCGATAGAATGTGTACCAGGGATAGTACGGGGAGTCTTTTGATTGATATGCACCTGCCGTCGGATAGCTGCCTCGGCGATTGAAATACTTGCTGTCATCTCCCGTGTGATTGAATACACCGTCCAAGATGACTCGCATGCCGCGTGCATGTGCCGCCTGCATGAAGCTGTCAAACGCTTTTTCCCCACCCAATAGGCTATCAACGGTTTCATAGTTTCCCGTATCATACCGGTGGTTGGAATACGATTCAAACAGAGGGGAAAGGTACAGCACGGTTACGCCGAGAGAAGCAAGATAGTCTAATTTTTCGATGACGCCCCATAGATTCCCGCCGAAAAAGACATTGTTTTTCAACGGTTCCCCCGGTCGATCCGCATATGGAGGAAGACCGTTTTGCCAATCCGGATTCAAGATGGAGTCCCTGTGTATTTCGACGGCACCTTCGCCGCGATGAAAACGATCGAGAAAAATGTGGTACATGGTGCCACCCGAAAACCAATCCGGAACGGTGTAATCATTTTGATGGATCAGCAGGCGAAATTTGGTTGCACTCTGTTCGGAAAGGGAGAAATCGACTTGATTGATGCTGTCGGAAAAGAGTGTGTCCTTTCCGCGCAAAAACAGATATTCGTAATAGAACAGACCGCAGTTGTCCGGTGCACAGAGTTCGTCGGTATGCAGGAAAACGGAGAAAGTATCCTCTGCCGTTTCGGCAGTGCAAAAGCAGAAAGGAATATCCCGTGTTTCTTCCCCGTCCCGTGCGATCCGCAGGACAACGCCGCAAATACCGAGCGCATGCGGAACGATTGCTCGGATCGTCAAGATGCTGCCGCACGGAAAGGCTCCGAACAAACCGACATCTTTTCCGTCGATCGTTTTTTTGATCTTGACGGTTTTTCCGCATTCCAAAGCGGTGTGTAATTTTAACAACATAAACTTCCCCCATGGTTTTGAAAGTAAAAAATAAAAAAACGATGGCGGGGGAGCTGTCAGGCTCCCCCACAAAGATCATTTGACCTTTTTCAGGTTCCAAATTCGTTGCGCATATTCTTCGATGCTTCGGTCGGCGGCAAATTTTCCGGCGGCGGCAATGTTGAGTAACGACATGCGATTCCATCGCTCTTTCTCTTGATATGCCCGAATCATTGCCTCATGTGTGAGACGGTAGGACTCAAAGTCAGCCAAACACATATAAGGATCGGCGATTCCGTGTCCGTTGTTGAGTAGGTAGGAGGCAATGTCGGCGAACGATTCTCCGGCAAATCCGACGGTCAACCGATTGATGATGCGGGTTAATCGTTCATTGGAAATGAAATATTCAGCCGCACTGTATCCGTTGAGCCACAGTTGTTCCACTTCGTCTGCTTTCAGACCGAAAATGAACATATTCTCATTCCCGGCGGCTTCCTGCATTTCTACATTGGCACCGTCCAAAGTGCCGATGGTGAGTGCACCGTTGATCATCAGTTTCATGCAGCCCGTTCCGCTGGCTTCTTTTCCCGCCAAGGAGATCTGTTCACTGATCTCTGCAGACGGAATCAGTGCTTCAGCCAGGCTGACGCTGTAGTTTTCAAGGAACACCACGTTCAGCTTTTCCCGGATGTTCGGATGCTGTTCAATGTCTTTTCCGAGCATACAGAGTAATTTGATAATCCGTTTTGCCATGTCGTAACCGGGTGCCGCCTTGGCACCGAACAGAAACGTTTGCGGTTGGAACTCCATGTTCGGGTTGTCACTGAGATCCAGATATAAGCCGATGATGTTCAGTGCATTCAACAATTGACGTTTGTATTCATGCAGGCGTTTGATCTGTACATCGTAAACGGAATGCGTGTCGAGCCGATGTCCCGTTTTGGCATAGAGCATATTGGAAAAGGCGATCTTGTTCTCGTGTTTGATGGCGCGCAAGCGTTCCCGCACACCACCGTCGTCGGCAAATTTTGCAAATTCGGACAACCGTTCCGGTTGATGTCGATAATCGGTTCCGATGCATTCGTCCAAGAGTGCGGCAAGTTTCGGATTGGAGTAACACAACCAGCGGCGATGTGCGATGCCGTTGGTCACATTGTCGAATTTTTCCGGCATCATCCGGTAGAAATCTTTGAAGGTGGAATCCTTTAGAATTTTGGAATGCAGTTCGGAAACGCCGTTGACGGAATGGGAACCGATCACGGACAGATTTGCCATGCGTACTTGCCCGTATCCGACAATGCTCATGTGGGAGATCCGACTCCAGTTTCCGGGAAATGCCGTCCATGCACGATGACAGAAGCGTTCGTTGATCTCTTTCACGATTCCGTAAATGCGCGGTAATTTGAGGCGGAACAGATCCTCGTTCCATGTTTCCAAAGCTTCCGGCATGATGGTATGATTGGTATAAGATACCGTTCGTGTGACAAAATTCCATGCTTTTTCCCACGGGAAGAAATATTCATCCATCAGAATGCGCATCAATTCCGGAATGCAAAGCGCGGGATGCGTATCGTTGATGTGGATTGCAACTTTATCCGGTAGATTTTCCAAAGTTCCGTAGACTGCCATATGATCGCGGATGATGCTTTGAATGGAAGCCGATACCAAAAAATATTGTTGAGACAGACGCAAAAGTTTTCCTTCGGTGTGATTGTCGGAGGGATACAGTACTTTGGAAATGATCTCGGCGTTTGTGCTTTCCTCCAATGCGCGGGTGTATTGCCCTTGCGTGAATAGGCGCATATCAAATTTTTGCGTATTTCGCGCGCGCCACAGACGAAGTTGACTGACTGCCGCACTGTCGGCACCGGAAATCATCATATCGTATGGAACCGCTTCGATTTCTTCGGCATCTTCATATAGAATTTCGCAATGCCCGTCGGTCTTCCATTCTTCTCGCACCCGTCCGCCGAAACGGACCTTGTAAGTGCGGTCGGTACGCGGAACCAGCCAGACTTCCCCTCCGGGGAGCCAGATGTCCGGCGTTTCGATTTGGATTCCGTCCACGATCATTTGTTTGAACAAGCCGTATTCATAACAAATGGAAAAACCCGTTGCGGGATAGTCCAGGGAGGAAAGCGAATCCATAAAACAGGCGGCAAGTCGTCCCAGCCCGCCGTTTCCGAGACCGGCGTCCGGCTCGCATTCATACAAGTCCTCCAATTTGAATCCGAGTGTCGACAGAGCCTTTTCGTAAGCGTCTGCCAGACCGAGGTTACAAAGATTGGTTTTGAGAGAACGTCCGAGCAAAAATTCCATGCACATGTAATAAACGCGCTTGGCACCCGCCTGATTAACCTTTTTCTTGTAGGCTGAACGTTTATCGCTCAAAATATTTTTGACGGTGATTGCCGCCGCCTTGTACATCTGATCTTGGGACGCTTCGGCTGCCGTGCAACCGAAATGCCGTTGCAAAATGTTTTCCAGAGCTTCCTTGACCTCTGCGCTGTTGGGATGATCATTCATAACAAATGTGCCTCCGTGGGATAATCGGTTTGCGTCGATGCCGAAGTTGACGGTTTGCAGAACGGTTTGTCGGACGTTCTGACGGTTCTTTCGTTTTTTTGTTTGGACTTACAGCTCTTTGTAAAGCGCAAGATATTTTTGCGCCGAACGGGTCCATGAAAAGTCTATTTCCATGATGCGTCGGATCATTTTTTTACGCAACGGTGTGTTCTGCCACAACTCCATTGCCGCCAAGGTTCGTTCTTGCAATTCGTAAGGGGAATGATTGGCAAAAGTGAATCCGTTCCCGTGCATCTCGTTACCGTCCAGCCAATATGGTTTGATGGAATCATACAATCCGCCCGTTTCCCGTACTACGGGGATGGCACCGTAACGGGACGCGATCATTTGAGACAGTCCGCAAGGCTCGCTTTTGGACGGCATCAGAAAGATGTCGGCTGCCGCATAGATGCGTTTGGAAAGTGCGCGGTCATAGGTGATGAGTGCACTGACTTTTTCCGGATAAGCGGTTTGTAATTCACAAAAAAGTCGTTCGTAACGATGTTCGCCTTTTCCGAGAACGACCAATTGCAGATCGTTTTCAGCGACCAAATTCCAAATGCATTCGGATAGGAGATCCAGACCTTTGTGAGATGCCAGGCGGGAAACGACCGCAAGCAACGGGATGTCGTTGCGTTCCGGTAATCCGATCTCCCTTTGCAAAGTCGCTTTATCCTTGCTTTTTCCGCCGGTGCGGTCTGCCGAATATCGGAATGCAATATCCGGATCGGTCTCCGGATTATAATATTCGTAATCGATCCCGTTCAAAATTCCGCAAAGTTTATGCGCATGCCGGCAGAGTGTGTGGTCCAATCCGTGCGCATACTCAGCCGTTTGAATTTCTTCGGCATAGCGCGGGCTGACCGTGGTGATTCGGTCAGCGCATTCCAGTGCCGCCTTCATCAAATTGATGCATCCGTCGTGTTCCATCAAGCTGTGCTCGTTTTCACCGAGTGCAAACACGTCACCCAAAATAGCAAAATCATATTTTCCTTGATATTCGATGTTGTGAATGGTAAAGACGGTACGGATATTCCCATATCCGGGACGGTTGCGGTAAAGGCAATTGAGATAGACCACCGACAGTGCCGATTGCCAGTCGTGGGCATGTAGGATCTCCGGATAAAACTTCAGGTGTGTCATGAGTTCCATGACTGCCATGCAAAAATAGGCATAACGTTCTCCGTCGTCGAAATAGCCGTAGAGAGCGGGACGCTTGAAATAGTATTCGTTGTCTAAAAAATAGTAAGTGACACCGCCTTTCAAAAGGCTGTAGATACCGCAATACTGTTGTCTCCAGGCAAGATTGACATAAAATACGGCTTCCTGCTTCATTTGTTTTCGCCACTCGTCGGAGACTGCCGCATACAGCGGTAAGACCACTCTGACATCACAGTCTCCCGTTTTTGCCAGTGCGGCAGGCAGCGATCCCAAGACATCTCCCAAACCGCCCGTTGCCGCAAACGGCATAACCTCGGCACCTACGTATAAGATTTTTTTCATAAGAAGATTCAAGTCCTTTCTTGGATCCGATCAAACCATCACGCCTTTTCCGATGAAGAAGGGCATGGTTTCATAGCCGGAAAGCATTCGTCCGTCCTTAATGACGACGTTTTTATCGGTAATGACACAATTCAGCGTCACGTTTGCACCCACATAGGTATCCTGAAGCAGGATGCTGTTTTTGACGACGCTTCCTTTGCCGATGCGGACGCCGCGGAAGATGATGGAATTCTCCACACTTCCTTCAATGTCGCATCCATCGGCGATCATACTGTTGCAAACCGTGGCACTTTCCTCGTATTTTGTCGGCGCACTGTTGCGGATCTTGGTATAAATATTTCGTTCCGGTACGGAAAACAGATCGTGCCGTACATCGTCTTTCAACAGTTTCATGGAGGTGGCAAAGTAGTTTTCCAAAGAGGAGATGCAGGCACAGAATCCATCAAACGGATAGGCGCGGATCAATTTCTTTTTCAATTGTTTTGCGATGATGTCGTGTGAAAAACTTTTATAGCCGTGTGCGATGGAATCGGAAACAATGGTTTGCAACGCATCGCGTGCGACGACCATGAGGTTGGTATTGACATAACAGGTTCCCCTTTGCGGTAACCCGTAAGAAAGTTCCGTCACACGTCCGGTTGCATCGGTCGTTAAAACGTCAGCGTTGGCATCGAACATTGTATCCTGCCAGTTGATCTGTTTGGTTACGATGGTGATATAGGCATCGGACTGAATGTGTTCCCGGATGACCGCGCCGAGGTCAATGTTCAAAATAACATCGCAATCGCTCAAAACGAGATAATCGGCACCGCAACGATTGATAAAATTGACGGATCCCATCAATGCTTCCAAGCGGTTTTCATATAGCTTTCCCGCCGCGCTGTTTTCATATGCAGCCACATATGGCGGAAGAATTTTAATGCCTCCGGAACGGCGCGCCAGATCCCAGTCTTTCCCGTTGCCGATGTGATCCATAAGCGATTGATAATTATAGTGTGTAATTACGCCGACATTGGTAATGCCGGAATTCACCATGTTGGATAACGCGAAGTCGATCAACCGATAACGACATCCGAACGGAATGCTTGCCATGGTGCGGCGACGTGTCATTTCCGGAATGCCCTGGTCGTGAATATTGGAAAAAATTAAGCCTGCTGCTGTCATATTCGTACTCCTCCTTACAGATCCGAGATCATTGCGCCGGCGGGAACGATTGTTGCATTCGGAACTTGCACGCCCGCACCGACCACGGCGATTCCGTCAGCCGTGATGCGAGCCTCGCCGACGGTTGCGTTTTGACCTACGGTGACACCTTCATCCAAAATGGAATATCGAACGGACGCGCCCGCCTCGATCCGTGCGCCGTTCATGACTACGCTGTCTTCCACGGCGGCACCTCTTCCGACAAATACGCCGGCACCGAGGACACTGTTGCGCACGGTTCCGTAAATTTCACATCCTGCCGTTACGGATGCGTTTTTCACGGTTGCATCGGTGCTGATATATTGCGGCGGTTGCGCTGTGTGGCGACTGTAGATGCGCCATGTTTCATCCGAAAGGGATAGTGTCGGATTTTCTCCCAACAGATCCATATTTGCCTCCCACAGGGACTGAATGGTGCCGACATCCTTCCAGTATCCCTGAAAAGAATATGCCATCATGGTTTCTCCCGCCGCCAACATGGCGGGAATGATGTTTTTCCCGAAATCGTTGGAAGATTCCGAATCTTGACTGTCAGCTTTCAAATAGTGTTCCAATTTGTCTTTTGTAAAGATATAGATGCCCATAGAAGCTTTGGTACTGTTCGGATGTTTCGGCTTTTCCGTGAATTGATAGATTCTTCCGTCCTCATGTGTGCTCATAATGCCGAATCGGCTTGCCTCCTCAATCGGCACGTCGATGACGGCAATGGTGCAATCGGCACCGCTTCGCTTATGATGCTCCAACATATCGGCATAGTCCATTTTGTAGATGTGATCGCCGGATAAAATCAGAACATACTCTGCATGATAACGGTTGATAAATTCCATGTTTTGCCAAATTGCGTTGGCGGTTCCTTTGTACCAATCGGCTCCTCCCTGCCCCTGGTAGGGCGCGAGGATCTGTACACCGCCATAGGTGCGGTCCAGATCCCACGGAAGCCCGTTCCCGATATATTCGTTGAGCAACAGTGGGCGATACTGAGTCAGGACACCGACGGTATCAATGCCGGAATTGGTGCAGTTGGAGAGCGGAAAATCAATGATGCGATATTTTCCGCCAAAAGAAACGGAGGGTTTTGCTGTTTTTTGTGTCAATGCGTAAAGGCGGCTTCCCTGTCCGCCCGCCAACAGCATGGCGACGCATTCTTTTTTTTTGAACATAGCGTTTGATTCCTCCCGATTAAATTTGTTATTTTTTATTTTCATCCGGTTTTGATCGATGAAAATGAAGCCGTTTTTAGTGGGGGTGTATTCTGTGCAGAATGACGGCACTCATCCTCGGCAAAGTGATGTCGAGAGTGGGGCGGTTGTCTGTTGCCGAATCCGCAAAGGTTTGCAAATTTCCGTGATTGAGGCGACCTTCTCCGCCGTAACGACTGTGATCCGTGTTGAAAAGTTCTTGATATACACCGTCAAACGGAACGGCAAGCAGAAAGTGTTCGTGCGTAACGGGTTGAAAATTGAGAATGACGACCAGCTCTTGTCCGTTTTGACCGATGCGACGATAGGCATAAATGCTGTGTTCGGCGTCGTCGGCATCGATCCAAGCGAACGAGTCTGCAGAGCAGTCCCGTTCCCACAGCGGCGGTTGTTCCGAATACAAGCGGTTCAGCTCGGCATTGAACAATTGCAATTTTGCATGCATATCATAGTCAAGGAGAAACCACTCGATCTGATCGTCATCGTTCCATTCTCGAAACATTCCGATCTCACATCCCATAAAGAGCAACTTTTTCCCCGGATGAGTCATCAAATAGGTCATGTAAGCTCGTGTTCCCGCAAATTTTAAGGCATATTCTCCCGGCATACGGTCCAACAAGGAGCGTTTGCCGTGTACGACTTCATCGTGCGAAATGGGGAGAACATAGTTTTCGTTAAAGGCATAAAGAATTGAAAAATTCAGCAATTTGTGTCGGGCACCGCGAAAAGCGGAATCCGTGGCGGCATAAGTCAAGGAGTCATTCATCCAGCCCATGTTCCATTTGAGAGAAAAACCGAGACCGCCGTTTTGGAATCCCGTGACACCGTTGTATGCCGATGATTCTTCGGCGATGGTCATGACATCCGGATATTCTTTGGCAAGGTAGGCGTTGAGCTTTTGAAAAAATGCGATTGCTTCCAAACAGCGATTGTCTCCGTAGATGTTCGGTATCCATTCTCCCGGTGCTTTGTCATAGTCCAAATACAACATGGAAGAGACTGCATCCACGCGCAGTCCGTCTACATGAAAGCATTCCAACCAATAGACGGCGTTGGAAATGAGAAAGCTTTGAACTTCTTCCCTGCCCACGTCGAACCGTCGCGTTCCCCAACCACGGTTTTCGATGCGGTCATTGCCCTGATATTCGTACAGCGGTTGACCGTCGAATTCATACAGACCGTGTACATCTTTCGGAAAGTGTGCCGGTACCCAGTCCAAAATGACGCCGATTCCCGCCGCGTGCAAGCGATCGATCAAAAACATCAATTCCTGCGGAGAGCCGAAACGAGATGTCGGAGCATAATAACCGCAGATTTGATACCCCCAAGAGCCGTTGTACGGATGCTCGGCAATCGGCATCAATTCCACATGTGTGTATCCCATTTGTTTGAGGTACGGGATCAGTTCGTCGGCAAGCTCGACATAGGAGAGGTGGGAACCGTCTTCCCGCCGTTTCCAAGAGCCGACATGAATTTCATAAATGTTCACGGGCATGGATGCAACGTGCGCACGATCAAATTTTTGATGTCGATATGCCATCCATCCGTCGTCATTCCAGTCGTATCCGTCCGATTCCAAAATGACGGAGGCTGTTTCCGGCGGCTTTTGCATACGGAATCCGTAGGGATCTGCCTTAAATTCAGCCCAAGTACCGTTTTTCAAGAAGTATTTGTAATTTTGCCCGTTTTGTACCTCGTTGTATGGTAAAGAAGCCTCCCAGATTCCTTTTTCCGTAATGCGACGCATCGGAAGAGCTTCGGTATTCCATTGGTTAAAATCTCCGCAAACCGCCACGGCATCGGCGTTTGGTGCCCAAACACGGAAACAGAATCGATCCCCTTCCCGATGTGCGCCGAGATAGGTATAGGCATGGTAGTTGGTGCCTTGATGAAAGAGATAGGGGGCGACATCATCGGTTGGCGGCGTGTGATCGTCGGCTCGGTAGGGCGCGGGTGAGGGGTTGTTTGCCCGACTCATACGGTTGTCAAGTCCTTTCTTTGGAATCTATCGGTATGGATAGGATGTGCAGTTGGTGCCCATCTTATTGCCTTTTTGCTAAATCTTATTTTATATCTATCTTATAGTAATTTATGAGTTCATATAAATTATATAAAATTTTGATTCCGGAATCAAGTGGATGAAGACAATTTCGGCGGATGAAACATTTTTTCGGCAAAATCACAAAAGTTTGCTTGAACGGAAAAACAGGATCGTCTGTCAGCGGAGGATTCCGATTCTTTTCGAATGGATTGACTGAAGGAATTGTTCCTGCTTCATTCGGCAATATGACCGATTTCGGAGATAAAATTTGTAACATTGTCACAAAAACCAAAAAGCTACTGTTATTTTACCACAAAATCAACCGCCTGTCAATGTGCATTTTTACCAATTCAACGAAAACATTGGATGATTTTCATAAAAAAGTATTTGGATATCGACTTTTTTTGTGCTGAATCGGCAAAAAATAACAAAGGGAACCTTTCAAGAGATTTCCGACTCCCACCAAACGACTTCCAGTGTGGCATGCCGAGTCTGTCCGCGCAATGGAATCCCCTCATCGGAGAGCGTCAAGCATGTACCGTCGGAAAAGTGCAGATTGATTTCCTTTCCGTTTTGTTCGATGCGTTCAAACTCCGTTGGTGTCAACAGCACGGTCAGCGGAAATAACCACCCCTGTAGGGCTTCTTCCGATACGGTTGCCGAAATGTCGTTTGCCTGAAGGAAAACGGTGCCGTCCGAACGTTTGTTGAGAACGATGCCTTCTGCCGCCGTCGGTGTGATGTATCGAATGTACTCTTCAAACGGTTCTCCGTTCTCTCCCGTTTTTCGTGTGCCGATCTCGGCTGAAAACGTGACCTCTCCCACCGTTCCACGCACCTCGGCACGGAACGGTGTTTCACGATAGGAAAAATATTTTTTTTGCGAGCTGAAATGCGGTGCCGCACATCCGCAAACAAGCAATGCGACAAGCAGGACCGGACATAGAATCAGGTTTTGTGGTTTCATTTGATTTTTTCTCCCGTAACAGATTGGCACGTCGGCTTCCGTACACGACGGCTGTACCCATCATATGAATGAATTTTACGATTCATGTAAAAAAGCATTGCAATATTTGTCTGATTGTGTTATAATAAGTAAGAAGCTCCGGTTGGGATCTGTTCGGGGCGGTCCATTGGAAGGGAGGCGTGCTTTACGGAGACGGCTGACTATCGGTTATATACATCATTGGGACGACCGAGCAATGAAAAAAAACGTGCCGAAATTGATTTGAACGCATTGCGCGCCAATTACAGGACGTTGCGTGCTGATTTACAAGCACGCGCTTCTTCTGTTCGGATGATTGCTGTTGTCAAAGCCGATGCTTACGGTCACGGAGCACCCGCGTGTGTCCGCGCACTTTTGAGGGAAGGCTGTGATTTTTTTGCGGTTTCTTGTATCGAGGAAGCAATTCCCGTCCGTCGCGTTTGCGAGGAGTTCGGGCGGGATGCCGATATTTTGATCCTCGGTTATACGGCACCGGAGTCGATTCCGGAATTGCTACGGTATCGTTTGACGCAAACACTGCTGTCGGAGACATATGCGCTTGCTTTGCAGCGTTTTGCCGAATCATTCGGTCGCGGATTGCAAGTTCATGCGGCAATTAACACGGGGATGAACCGAATCGGATTCCAAGCACGAACCCCTGCCGAAACGGAAGAGACTGCCGCGGCGTTGGATCGAATTTCCAAAGCGGGGGTGTTGGAATTGTCGGGGATGTTTACACATTTTGCAAAAGCCGATGAAGCGGACGAGGACGGTCTTTCTTATACGGAGATGCAAAATGCTCGATATCGGAATCTTTGTGCGGCTTTGGAAGCGCGCGGCTGTCGGATTCCGTTCCATCATGTTTGCAACAGCGCGGCGGCGGTACGCGGCATCGGAATGCTGTTGGACGGTGTTCGACTTGGAATTTCCTTGTATGGGGGGCAACCGAACTTTTCTGCCACTCTTCCCTTGTTGCCCGTTATGCGCCTGAAGGCGGAAATTGTGCATCTGTACGATCTGTTGCCGGGCGAACGGTTGGGATACGGCGGAGCATTTTGTTCCGATACCGCACGTCGCATTGCGGTACTTCCCATCGGATATGCGGATGGCTTTTTGCGCGCCTACAGCGGTGCGGCTGTAACCTTGACGACGAAAACGGGTAATTTCAGCGTTCCGATCGTCGGCAGGATCTGCATGGATCAATGTATGTTGGATGTCACCGGAACGGACGCTGAGATCGGCGATTGCGTAACTTTGTTCGGCGACGGATCGGAACAGCTTACCCGTTTGGCAGAGTTGGGCAATACCATTGATTATGAATCCCTCTGTCTGGTTTCGGCACGTGTGCCGCGTGTTTATTTCGGAGCGGATTGAGAATGGGTGTGTATCTTTTCAAAAAAGGAGTTTGTAATGAATCGTAAGATCGGATATTTGCTTTTGATATTGCTGTGCTTGTTGCTTGGTGTGGGATGCTTTTCTGCCTGCAGCGCGCAGAACGATCTGTGGGTAACGACAGGGATGACCGAGTTGCATGTGAATGCAAAGGGCAAAATCACCGCTGTTGTGACATTGGACACCGAAACGTTGGAGGCACACGAGGGCGAAAGTATTTCGCTTTATGAAATCTTGCCGGGAGAATCCATGTCCGACGCGATGCGTCGCGAACCGTTGGCAAAAGCGCGGGCGTCATCGGAAATGCGTTTTGAATTTGCTGTTTTCGACGGAACGAGAACGCATTTGTATTCCTCCTTTGTTGCTTGTTTTGCTAACGGCGAGTGTATTGCGAATACAACGCGTACATTGGAAGATCCGACTCCGATGGCGACGGATCATACTGCATTTCCGTCAGCTTCCAATCCAAAGGGTTTGACTGTGACGGATGCCGATGGGGCAGCCGCTTTGGAGACGGCACATGCTCTTTTGGATGTGAGTTTCGATGCTTTTTACGGGACCGGCGGAATGACGTTTTCTTATAACGATACCGTCTTTGATCTGTCATCTGCTCGGTTGACACAGTTGGACGCTTCCGTTGCGACGGCAACTGCTGCGGGAATGCAAGTTTCCTTGCGTTTGCGGGATGCCGCGTCGGTGTCGGAGGAACGTGCGGTTGCATTGTTGGATTTTTTGACTGCACGTTACAGCGGCGGCGATTACGGAACAGTGAGTGCTTTGTTTGTTGATGCATTGGGACTCTCGGAAGAGCGGGGTGCTTCCCTGCTCTCCGTTTCCCATAAGGCTCTGTGTTCCCGTGTGGCGAACGGTCGCGTTTATGTGATCTGTCATGCCGATACCGTGGATGGTGCGGTGCAATTTTTTGAGATGATCGGTTCCTATGTGTCTTTGTCCGGAGATTTTTCATGGTATGCCGCTGTGATTCCGAAAGGGACGGACGAGCTTCCGTGGGAAACGGAAAGCCGACAGACTTTGACAGTACGGTCGCTTGCCTCTTTGGAAAAAGCTTTGCGTGCCGGAACCAATGCGCCCGTTGGGTTTGCGGTATGTGACCTGTGCTTTGAACAGACCGATGAGACGGTGCAAGCGGCTTGTTTTGCTTATTCCTATGCCATGAGTGTTCAGGCGGGGGCAAATTTGGTTTTTTACGGCGTTCAAGTGGGTGATGTGAGCGGTTTGCTGTCGGCTTCCGGTCGGTTGCGCACGGTCGGAGAGTTTTTCAAAAATGTAGACGCGGGATTGAATCCTTCACAACAGTATTTATGTAAAGCGGCTTCCGAATCGGTTTGGGAGGCGGTTGTTGCATTGCCGACGACGCGAACCGCCATTTCCGGAAACGGCAGTAAGGGGAGCGGATTGGGGACGCAGACATCGATCTTTTCGCTGAATACCGCACAGTTTGATGCGATCTTCCCGACCGGCGGTGCGTCGCCGCTTGTCGGAAAATCCTCGACGGCGATCGGGAAAACCGTTCTGTTTACTTGGATTCCGTCCGTCGGCGACGGTGCGGGAATCCGCGGGCGGTTGTCGAACGGTGAGGCACTGTCGGGAGCGACATCGGTCTCGGTGCAAACGTTTGTACGGAATGGTTCGGCATCGGGAGGGACGTTGACGCTTCGGATGCGCGGAACGGGGGTGGACGGAAAAACTTTGACTTATGAAGCCGGTGTTGCGATTTCTTGCGGGAGTTGGCAGACGGTGAGTTTTGATGTTTCCGGATTTACCACCGGATTGCGACTTTCGGAGGCGTGTGTGGTGGAAGTGCTTGCAACCGCCGACGAAACCGAAGATACGCCGTATGCCGAGCTTTGGATCAGCAGAGTTGATGCTTATTCTCCGGCGAGTTCTTCGAGCCTTGTGCTTCCCCTTTTGTTGACGGTAACGGGCTTTGTATTGGGGATTGCGATCTTTTTGATCTATCATCGTTATTCGCGCCGTCGGACGGGTGGCAGACGGGAGGAATCATAGGTATGCCCATGAATATTCTGTATGAAAAAAAGATGACGGACATTTCCTTTTTGAACGGGACGTCCCTCTCTTGGATTCCGCATCTGCATCGGGATCTGGAGATTATTTGCCTTTTGGAAGGAGAAGCCGCCGTTTATGTGGATTCCGTTCGGTTTGTGATGCATGCGGGTGATCTGTTCCTGTCATTTCCGAATCAGATTCACTATTATGAAGATTTGACGGCAGAAAGACACGTCGGAATCATCTTTAAGCCGGATATATTGCCGGAGTTGACGGATATTTTGCAAATGGGAGTGCCGCAGGCACCGGTGGTTGCCGATGCCATGGGTGAAGAATCGGTTCGGTGCTTGATTGAGTTGCTCATGAAAACACATGATACCGACGTGACACCCCATACGGCAGAGTTGCAAAGAGGTTGTTTGCTGGCTCTGTGTGCTTTGCTGGTTCCGCGGATGAATGTGGTGAAGATGCCAATCGGCGATTCCGAATCGCTTCGTGCCATTGTCGCGTTTTGTTCCCGTAACTATGCCGAGGATCTTTCCCTTGCCGTTCTGGAGGAAAAACTGCACTTGAACCGCTTTTACATTTCCCATTTATTCAGCGGCAGATTGCATTTGCGGTTCAACGATTACATCAATTCTTTGCGAATTTCGGAGGCATGCCGCTATTTGTTAAATTCCGATTACAGCATCACAGAAATCAGCTCTCTTGTCGGGTTTAACACGCCGCGTACGTTCAACCGTACTTTTATGAAGCAGACGGGGATTTCGCCGACGGAATATCGAAAGCGGCGTCAATCGGATCTTTCCGGAGCAACTACGGGAATTTCGGAAGAGCCGTTTGCCGTGCCGTTGACGTTTCCCGAAACGCTTTCGGAGGATATCTCCGATTTGTGTTGTACCGAATGATCAAACCGATAAGATAAATTGAAATAGAAAAAACAGCAATGATTGTCTGATATTACGGAGGAATAAAAATGAGTCGGATCAAAGATATTATGTTGGCACCGTCCGGTGCCGATAAAATTGCATGGGTACAATCCTACATGCCGATTTTGAACTGCATTCGAGCGGAATTTGAAAAAACACGTCCTTTTGATGGGCTGAAAATTGCCATGTCCATTCATTTGGAAGCGAAAACGGCATACCTTGCCAAAGTATTACGTGCCGGCGGCGCAACGGTTTTTGTAACGGGATGCAATCCGCTGTCCACGCAAGATGATGTTGCCGCGGCTTTGACTGCAGATGGCTTTGAAGTCTATGCGCATCACGGTGCCACGGAAGAGGAATATCAGCAAGACTTGATCTCGGCGCTTTCCTGTGTGCCGGACTTGCTCATCGACGATGGCGGCGATATGATCTCTCTGTTGCACGGTGCATATCGGCAGTTCGGTCAACGTCTGATCGGCGGTTGTGAAGAGACCACAACGGGGATTCATCGCTTGCTGGCGCGGGAACGTGCGGGACTGTTGGACTATACGATGATTGATGTGAATGATGCCGATTGCAAACATTTGTTTGATAACCGCTACGGGACAGGACAATCGACTTTGGATGGTATTATGAACAGTACTAACTTGATGATTGCCGGTAAAACGGTGGTCGTTGCCGGATACGGTTGGTGCGGAAAAGGGCTTGCGATGCGAGCCAAAGGCATGGGTGCCGTGGTCGTGGTGACCGAGATCGATCCCGTTAAGGCGATTGAAGCCGTTATGGATGGCTTTACGGTTTTACCGATGGATGAGGCGGCAAAGATCGGAGACCTCTTTGTAACGCTGACGGGGTGTGCCGATGTTTTGGTGCGACGGCACTTTGAAGTGATGAAGGACGGAGCTTTGCTGGCGAATAGCGGGCATTTCGATGTTGAGATCAACAAGCGGGATCTGCAAAGTCTTGCTGTGGAAACATGGACGCGCAAACCGAACATTTGCGGTTATCGCATGGCTGACGGACGCATACTGAATTTGTTGGCTGAAGGGCGGTTGGTCAATTTGGCTGCCGGAAACGGTCATCCCGCAGAAATCATGGATATGTCTTTTGGAATTCAAGCAAAGAGCTTGGCATATCTTGCACAAAACGGTCGTGCTTTGGAACATCGCCTTTATTCGGTTCCGCAACAGATCGATCGTGAGGTTGCCGATATTAAGTTGCGTGCGATGCGAATTGCAATCGATCAATTGACACCGGAGCAGGAAGCATATCTGGAACGGGTTGAATAATAGCAATATTTGTCTGATATTACAGAACAGAAAGGAAGTTGACGGGAGTGGAAAAATCGGCTTTGTCGGAGGGATGCGAAAAGCAAAGTTGCGGGGTTGCGGTTATCGGTGCGGGACATGCCGGAATCGAAGCGGCGTTGGCATCGGCACGCATGGGAGTTGATACGGTGTTGTTTACAATGTCTTTTGAGTCGATTGCAAACATGCCATGCAATCCGTCCATCGGTGGGAGTGCAAAAGGACACCTCGTTTATGAGATCGATGCACTGGGTGGTGAGATGGGGCGTGCGGCTGATTTGGTTACATTACAATCCCGTACTTTGAATCAGGGAAAAGGTGCGGCTGTACAAAGCAAACGTGTCCAGGCTGATCGTAAAAAATACCAAACGGTTATGAAAAGGACTTTGGAATCAACACCGAATCTTCGGCTGGTTCAATCCGAAGTGATAGCAATCGGTGTCTCAATTTGCCAAACGAATGTCGAGTGCTTCGATGCTGAGAACGCAAGATTTGTCTCCTCTGTCACAACTCGCCTGGGCGAGGTTTGGACATGTGACAGCGTGGTGATTGCAACGGGAACCTACCTGGACAGTACGGTTTTTGTCGGTGATGTTCATTATGATGCGGGACCGGACGGATTTTTGCCGTCAAAAGGATTATCGGCTTCCCTATCCGAACTTGGAATTCGGCTGTTGCGCTTCAAGACGGGAACGCCGGCGCGCGTCAAACGTGAGAGCATTGATTTTTCCGTGTTGGAAGAACAGCCCGGCGAAACACGGATTTTGCCTTATTCTTCCGCACACGACGAGAATTTTTTTGAACAGTTGGAGCAAATTCCCTGTCACATTGTTTATACCAATCCCGAAACGCATCGTATCATATTGGGGAATTTAACGCGCAGTGCGATGTATTCCGGTCAGATCCACGGTGTCGGTCCTCGCTATTGCCCTTCCATTGAAGATAAATTGGTTCGTTTTGCCGACAAACCGCGGCATCAGTTGTTTGTCGAGCCTGTTGGTACCGATACTTCGGAGATGTATATACAGGGATTCTCCACTTCTCTGCCGACGGATGTGCAATTAAAAATGTTGCGTTCCCTGGATGGGTTTGAACATGCCGAGATCATGCGCTATGCCTATGCCATTGAATATGATTGCGCTGATCCGATGCAAATGGACGCATCATTGGAGTTTAAGGCGGTCAAGGGATTGTTCGGTGCCGGACAGTTTAACGGAACGTCCGGCTATGAAGAAGCGGCGGCACAGGGCTTGGTTGCGGGAATCAATGCGGCGCGGCGAGTGAAAGGGCTTCAACCGATGATTTTGCCGCGCTCCGACAGTTATATCGGTACCTTGATTGATGATTTGGTGACGAAAGGAACCAACGAGCCCTACCGCATGATGACTTCGCGTTCGGAGTATCGCCTTTTGCTACGGCAAGACAATGCCGATTTGCGTTTGACGCCAATCGGATATTCGGTCGGCTTGATTTCGGATGATCGCTATCAAACTTTCCTGCATAAAAAGCAATTACAAGAGGCTGAGAAGGAACGATTGGAGCGTACATTTGTTTCTCCCGAGGAGGCAAATGGTTTTCTTCGGCGCATCGGTGAGACGCCGTTGAAATCCGGAGCGTCACTTGCCGATTTGTTGCGGCGTCCGTGCATTTCTTATGCTTCTCTTGCCGAAATCGATCCGCAGCGTCCTTTATTGGGAGATTTTAGCTCGTTGACTGTGGAAACGGATGTCAAATATGCCGGATATGTCAAGCGTCAGGTTTCCGAGGTGGAGCATAAACGTAAGCTGGAGGAACGTCTATTGCCGCAAAATTTGGATTACAAGGCAATTCGCGGGTTGCGTTTGGAAGCGGCTCAGAAACTGGCATCGGTTCAACCGCGCACGGTTGGTCAGGCTTCGCGGATTAGCGGCGTCAATCCTGCCGATATTACGGTTCTTTTGATTTATTTGGGAATGAAATGAGGAGGGTGAAATTGGAATTATTGGAATTTCGAATTGCTTTTTGCGAGATGGCAGAAAAAAACGGGATTGCACGACCGAGTGAGAAACAGATCGAGCTGTTCCATCAATTTACTACTGATTTGTTGGAGGTCAATCAACACACTAATTTGACTGCCATCCGAACGGTTGACGGTGTAATTTCAAAGCACTTAATTGACTCTCTTTTGATTGAAAAATACATTCCGAAGAATGCACGCGTCTTAGACATTGGGTGCGGTCCCGGATTTCCGTCGATTCCGCTGGCAATCTATCGAGAAGATTTGCGAATTGTATCGTTGGACAGTACCGCCAAGAAAATAGTATTTCTACAAGAATGCGGTCGAAAACTCGAACTGACAAATTTGAACGCTTTTGTCGGACGTGCCGAAGATCACGGCTTGATCCGTCGTTTCGGCAAGTTTGATGCTGTTGTCAGTCGCGCCGTGGCTTCTGCTCCTGTTCTTTGCGAATTGTGCATGTCATATCTGCACATTGGCGGCGAACTGCTGGCGATGAAGGGCGCAAAAGTCGCAGAAGAGGCGGACGAGCTTGCACATTCGGCAATTCTCAGCATTATGGGAGGCAAAGTACCGTCGTGTGAAGATTGGATATTACATACCACCGAAGGTGATGAAAAGCGCGGCGTGATTCGCGTTTCGAAAGAGAAAGTATCCGATGGAAAGTATCCTCGCCCATACGCAACAATTCTGAAACATCCTTTATAAAAAAGCAAGAGATTAAATTCGTAACGTTTCACGTGAAACAATTTCCACCAAACGAAACTGTTTCACGTGAAACGTTTTTTACTTTCACCGGATGTGTTTCACGTGAAACATCAAATGAGAAAAATATAGAAAACTTTGCGATATCGGTTGCATTTCAAAACAAGATGTGGTATAATATAAGGGACGATAAACGGTTGTCAATGTAGTTATCATTGTATTAAAAGGAAAGGAAGTATAATTTCGTGGGAAAGATTATTTCGTTTGCGAATCAAAAAGGCGGTGTCGGGAAAACGACATCGGCTGTCAATATTGCCGCTTCACTTGGCGTTTTGGGTTATAAAGTCTTACTGATTGATTTGGATCCGCAGGGAAATGCGACCAGTGGTGTTGGAATTGTAAAAAAAGCACTGAAAGTTAATGCGTTTGATATGCTCGCGGGGGATGCAAGTGCCGAAGCAGTGACTTTGAAAACAAAATTTGAAAATCTTTCGGTCATTCCAACCAATACAAGCCTCGCACGCGCCGAATATGAACTTGCAGATGTGGAGCAAGGTGAGTATGTGATGAAGAAAAAACTGGAAGAGGCAAAAAAAGTTTATGATTATATCATCATAGATTGTCCTCCTTCATTGGGAATGCTGACTGTGAATGCCATGACTGCAAGCGACGGTGTGGTGATCCCGATGCAATGTGAATTTTTTGCTCTGGAAGGACTTTCGCAGTTGATGTTTACCATCAGTCGCATTAAAACACATTATAATAAGGATTTGAATGTTACGGGCATTCTGATTACAATGTATAATAACCGTTTGATCCTTTCCACGCAGGTCATCGGAGAATTGCGTAAACATTATGCCGACAAGCTGTTTGAAACGACTGTTTCGAGAAATGTCAAACTTTCCGAGGCGCCGAGCTTTGGCGCACCGGTATATTATCACGATAAACGTTCAAAGGGTGCAAATGAGTACATGAACATTGCAAAAGAATTGGCTGAACGGATTTGAGGGAGGATAGAATGGCAAAATCAAGAAGTGGGTTGGGAAGAGATTTTTATTCACTTTTGGACGATAATATTTTGGCGGGGGATAAGACAACTGCCGCTACAAATTTGCGCATTTCCGAGGTCGAGCCGCGAAGCGATCAACCTCGTAAAACGTTTTCACACGAATCTCTGGAACAATTGGCAGATTCCATTGCACAGTTCGGCGTTCTGCAACCGATTATCGTGCGGGAAAGCACATTGCTTTCCGGAACTTATGAAATCATAGCGGGGGAACGTCGTTGGCGCGCAGCCAAAATGGCGGGCTTGAGTGAAATTCCGGCGGTTATTTTGGATGGAGACGATTTGAAAGCAGCACAGGTTGCCGTCATCGAAAATGTACAGCGGGAGGACCTGAATCCCGTTGAAGAGGCATTGGCTTATGATGCTTTGATCGAACGATTCGGATTAACGCAGGAGCAAGTTTCCAAGCAGGTCGGAAAAAGCCGTTCGGCGGTGACGAATTATTTGCGGCTTTTGGAACTTCCGGACGAGGTTTTGGAGTTGTTGCGTAGCGGAGAGCTGTCTGCCGGACATGCTCGTGCACTGCTTGGCTTGAATCACGAAGAACAAATGGCATCATTGGCACAAAAAATCATTGAAAAAGGGTTGTCTGTGCGCGATGTGGAACGAACCGTTCGTTTGATGAACTATGCGCCGGAACAGTTGGATGAATCCGAACAAACGGAGTTAACACAGCGAAAGGCGTATATGCGCGAATTGGAGCATCGCGCTGTGTCCGTATTGGGACGACGTGTTAAAATTCTGAAAAGTGAAAAAAAGAAGGTTGTTGAGCTTGCATACAGTGATGATGATGATTTGGAATCGTTACTGAAAATGATTTGCGGCGAACAATTCTTTGCTGAAAATGAATAAAATACAGGGATAAAGGAGATACGATATGCTTGACATTAAATATATTAAGGAGAATCCGGAAGAAGTTATTGCACGGTTGGCAAAGAAGGGAAAAGAAGCTCACGAAGACGTTGAGATGATCCTCAAATTGGATGGGGAACGCCGCATGCTTATTGGAGAAGTGGAAGCTTTGAAAGCCGAGCAAAACAAGACTAATAAATTGATTCCGCAATATAAAAAGGAAGGGAAGGACACCGGTGCGATCTTTAGCGAAATGAAAGAGCTCGGTGCAAAAATCAAAGCCGATGATGAAAAGTTAAAGGAAGTGGAGACGCAATTGACCTCCTTTATGTTGGGGCTTCCCAATTTGCCGGATGAAGATTTGAAAGCGGGTGGGAAAGAAAACAACGAGCCTTTGCGGTATTACGGTGAACCGCGTCAATTCGATTTTGAACCGAAAAACCATGTAGATCTTTGCACGGATCTTGGGTTGATTGATTATAAGCGCGGGACAAAATTATCCGGAAACGGCTTTTGGATCTATTCCGGCATCGGTGCAAGATTAGAGTGGGCGTTGTTGAATTATTTTTTGGATTTTCATATCGGAAACGGCTATCAATTGATGTTGGTGCCGCACATGCTGGGATACGAATGCGGTTTGACTGCAGGACAGTTCCCGAAATTCCAGGATGAAGTTTACTGGTTGGAGACGGCAGAAGATGAACGCCGCCGTTTTATGCTTCCTACTGCTGAAACCGCTTTGGTCTCGTTGCATCGCGATGAAATTTTAACCGAAGCCGATCTGCCGAAAAAATATATCAGTTATACGCCTTGCTTCCGTCGTGAAGCCGGTTCCTATCGTGCCGATGAACGCGGAATGGTGCGCGGACATCAATTCAACAAAGTGGAAATGGTGCAATATACTTTGCCGGAGAAGAGTGATGAAGCCTTCGAGGAGCTGGTAAGCAATGCCGAAAATTTGGTTAAAGGGTTGGGCTTCCACTTCCGAACGGTCAAATTGGCGGCTGAGGATTGCTCGGCATCCATGGCACGGACTTATGATATTGAGATCAACATTCCGTCCATGAACGGTTATAAAGAGGTTTCTTCCGTGTCCAACGCACGGGATTATCAGGCGCGCCGCGGCATGATGCGCGTCAAACGCGAAAACGGGAAAACCGAATTTTTGCATACCTTAAACGGATCCGGACTTGCAACCAGCCGAATCTTTCCGGCTTTGGTCGAGCAGAATCAAAATGCAGACGGCAGTGTTACGGTTCCGGAAGTACTTCGCAAGTATATCGGAATTGACATCATCAAAAAGTAATCTCCTCTCCGGAATCCTATTGTAAGGAGAAGAACATGAATCTTCAAGTCATGCTTTTTTCAAACGGCAGTTTGTCTCTCCGGGAGCAGATTGCCAATTGGTATCAAAATTCGGTCTTACACGAGCTGTTGACCTATTTTGAGGAACGGTATTTTCAGATTCAGTTTGGTGCATATGAGCATATTTCTTTGGGAGCTTCGGCATCTTCTATGGCGCAAACGATCCTTTTGGCTTTGGTCATTGGTATTATCGTTGCATCTGTTTCGGTTGCCTATACCAGGATCAAGTATGGAAATTTTGTTCGTAAATTGATTCGATACGGTTGCCAATCTCCGGAAACTGCCAAAACATTGAAGGAATTGGAAGAATTTCAAAATTCTTCCATTCGCCGTGCATTGATACGCAGTTCGTTGTTAAAAAAATACGTTGTCAGTGTATTGCCGCCGTCAACGGTCAGTATGGATTTGTCACGTTCCGAAGCCGAGGAACAAATCAAACAGGAACAAAATCCCGGTTTTTTTGAACGGATCGGAAAATTGAAACAGAAAGCGGCAGATTTTTCCGTTGCGCGGTTCTATCTTCCGGAGGATTTACGGATACAAGCCGAGGTGCGGTTTGAGAAGAAAGGCTCCGGCTGGCTCGTCGTTCTGATTACAGTTGTGGTAACGATCATCGGTGCTGCTTTGATTTGTCGCTTTTTGCCGGATTTTGTTTGGTTGCTTGACAATTTGATCGGTATGACTGCACCGCAGGCATAGAGAGGCTTCCGAATGGAATTGAATTTTTGAAATTGTTGTGGGCGTGTTGATTGAAACGCATTTTTATGGAAAGAAAGATAGGGATCAAAAATGAAACTTTACACATTGGGAACCAGTCACGGACATGCGGAGCCGCATCGCGGTTGTTCCGGTACTTTGCTCTGTGTGGATGACGCATACTATTTGTTTGATTGCGGCGGCGATGTGGAAGGGAGAATGGCTGATTTAGGTTTGCCGATGGAACGTCTGAAGGCGGTTTTTGTTTCTCACATGCACGAGGATCATGCGGCAAGTTTGTCCTCCATCGTCAAACGTTTTACCGTTTATTTTCATCGTGAAATCCCGGTGGAGTTGTTGTTGCCGGAGCAAAACGGTGTGGATGCATTGATCGGGTGGTGCAGGGTATTGCATTTGGAACCTTGCGACGGTCGATTGCGCTATACCGTCACACAAGCGGGAGAGTGCTATCACGACGATTGTCTGACGGTGCGTGCGATTCCGACTGCGCACATTCAAAACGGGCGGTATCCGAGCTTTGCTTATGATGTTTCGGTTGCCGGTAAGCGATTGCTGTACACGGGAGACCTTGCCGCCGATTTGCATGATTATCCGCGTGTGGTGACGGAGGAACCTTTTGATGTTATCATTAGCGAGGGGACGCATTTTGATGTCAACCATTGTCTGGATACGCTTTTGCGGACGCAAACGAAGAGGATGATTTTTACGCACTTGTATCCGACCACCCAGGCGTTGTTGCCACAACATATGGATCGGTTTCCGTTCCGCGGACAACTTGCCGAGGACGGAATGTTGTTCGAGTTGTAAGTCCTGTTTCTCGCCACCGTATGTTGTTGTGCGGCTGAAATTCGGCAAAAAGAATCAAAAAAGGATGCCACTGCAAATTGCAGTTAAGGCATCCTTTTTTGTCGGATATTGGCTTACGTGTTTTTCATAATGATCGATCCGACGCACTCGCTGACATGTTCGCAAGCATCGGCGCAGGATTCCAAACAATCATAGATGTTATGCCAGGAGAGAACGGTCAGTGCGTCCGAAGTGTTTTTGGTCAGTTCGTGCATAGCTGAGAGGTAAAGGCGGTCACATTGTTCCTCCACGTCATTTGAGCGGACGATAAGCTCGTGGATCTTCTTTGATTTTTTGAACGTTTCAAATTCCGATAAGATGTCGCAAAGTAATTCACAAGCTGTCACCAAATGCGTTGCATATTCCGTGGCGGCAAGCGGGATGGTCGTGATATTGTAGATATAGAGTTTTTGCAGGACTTCTTCCAACAGATCCAATACATTGTCCAGCTCCTGACTCAACAGATCGAGATCTTCCCGATCGACGGGAGTCACGAACGCTTTTGCAAGTGCAGCGTTCAGTTCATGCTTTTTCATGTCGGCTGTGTGTTCAATTTCGTGCATCTTTTCCAACATTTGATGAATTTGAGTCGGATCATAATTTTTTAAGCACTCCACCAGATAACACGCCGCCTCCTTTGCAAGGTTTGTACATGCGGCGAAGTTTTGATAATAGAATCGATCTCCTTTTGCCATGGCTTTTCATCCTTTCGATAGTTTGTCGATTATTGAAAAATCAGTAAAAACAATTTGGTTACCAGAAATGCCAACAGACCGCATCCCGGAAAAGTTAGAATCCAGGTCATTGCCAACTCTTTGACTACGCTGAAATTGATCGCCGAGAGCCGTTTTACCGCACCGACACCCATGATGGATGTCGTTTTGACATGCGTGGTGGAAACGGGAAGACCGAAAATCGAGCAGAAGACGAGAGAAAGCGAGGACGCGATGTCGGCTGAAAATCCTTGATATTTTTCCAATTTGACCATGTTCATACCGACGGATTTGATGATTTTTTTGCCACCGATGGCAGTTCCCCCTGCCATGACGATAGAGCAAACGATCATGAGCCAGGTCGGAATGACAAACATGGATTCGGCAGTGTTTCCTTGCAGGGTAAACACGCACAACAAGATGATCCCCATGAATTTTTGCCCGTCCTGTGCACCGTGCATGAATGCCATTGCAGCGGCACCGACGATCTGTGCGCCGCGAAAGAACTGTTCCGTTTTCGGTCGATCGGCTTTTTGAAAGATCTTTGTGATGAGCTTGCAGATCAGCCATGCCAATCCGAATCCGAGAACGACGGAGATAACAATGCCGTAAAGGACTTTGCTCCACTCGTTCCATACAACGGCATTCGCACCGTTCAATGCCATGGCACCTCCGGTCAATCCGGCAATGAGCGCATGACTTTCACTCGTCGGGATTCCGAATGCCCATGCCAACGTTGCCCAAATGACGATTGCAAGCATTGCTGCGCATAAAACGATAATAACGGTCTTTCCGTCTGCATTTCCGAAGTGTACCATTCGTGTAATCGTAACGGCAACTTCATTGCTGATTTTTGTCATGATGAAAACACCCAAAAAATTGAAAAACGCCGCCATGAAAATTGCCGCTTTTGCAGGCATACAGCGTGTCACCACGCAAGTGGCGATCGCATTTGGCGCGTCGGTCCATCCGTTGACCAAAATCACACCAAGTGTCAATGTCACTGCGACAAACAACAGCGGATCTGCTGTCATTTGATTCCAAAACTCTGAAAAATCCATAGGAATTCCTCTCTTGTGTTGATGAGGTGTATGAACGACCTGTTCGATCCCGGACATGTGATGGACGGGATTCGATGTCTTTATCACATGTCGTCATGTATTATATCGGTTCGGTGTAAATTGTTTTATCGCAATTCCGTAAGATTTTTGTAAAGCCGACATTGTTGTTTTTGTCGAGCCGGCGGTGGTGTACCGTAAGGGTGGAGGAGCCGATCAACTCAAAAAACGATATGTCTGATTCGATTGAGTGCAATCTTGCGGTAAGAGCCGTCCAAACAAGCGACGGTCAAAACGGTATCCCGATTATAAAAAGTATCGGTTGCGCCGTTGATATAGGTGACGTGTAATTTGTCTCGCAAGAGCAATGGCTGTGCTTCCACGGAAAGATATTGTAAGCAAGTGGTGTCAAGACGAATTATGGCACCGTCCGCGGTGTCACAATCCAAAAAGCAATCGGCAAGAATGCCTTTGCAGAATTCGCTGTCTCGGCTGTAAAACCGCGTGCAACGAAGAATGCGGGAAGGATCAAACGTTAAGCTTTTTGCCTTCTCTGCAGCGGCACATCGTTTGATGAACGGGATGGCTTTCTGCGCGGTCAGCAGAGCAATCCCGTCCAGCTGTTCCGGCAATGAGAGTGTGCAATCCGGCTCGGCAAACAGGACGATTCCGAAAATACGTTGGTCGATCTCGTAAAACGACTGCATTTTTTCTATAAATTGTTGCGTAGTTCCGATCGGACTTTTTAACGTTTTTTTGACGCCGTTTTCTTTCAGTTGATAAAAATCGGTTCCGACGCAACCGACCTCGCCTTTCCAGTTTTTTACTTCAATGATGAAGGGGACGTTTTGGCAGATCACCATAAAGTCTTTCTCCAGATAAAGCTTTTTATGCGGAACGACGACATTTCGGATGACCGAATCGAAATTTTTGCACAACAGGCGATAGACGGTCTCCTCGCCGTCGGCACCGAATCGTTCGATCTCTTCCAGCGGTGGCAGATGTGCCGCACGGGTTCGATTCCATGCGATTTTGGAAGGATGATTCATAGAAACGCTCCTTTGAATGAGATTTTTACATTTATTATAACACAATTTTGGATTGGATGCAATGCCGAGAAACGGAAAAATCCGGTTGCGCGGATGGAATTGCGATTGCATGCGGTTGCAGATTGAATTTTGATATTTTTTTATTTGAATCTATTGCATTTTGCACCAAGATTTGATATAATAAAGATATTTAAGGACGATGCAAAGGGGTAATCAAATGAGTGAGAAGTTGTCTGTGCAACCCTACAAGGGCACACGTGATTTTTATCCGCAGGAAATGCGGTTTCGCAATTGGTTTTTCGGCGTGATCCGTCGGGAATTGGAGCATGCGGCTTTTGAAGAATACAACGGTCCGATGTTGGAGTCTTTGGAACTCTATGCAGCAAAGAGCGGAGAAGAGATCGCCAATAAGCAAACTTATAATTTTACTGACCGAGGAGGACGGCATTTGGCGATCCGTCCGGAAATGACACCGACCGTAGCGCGCATGGTGGCGGCAAAAGTAGGGGAACTTTCTTATCCGCTCAAATGGTTTTCCATTCCCAACATGTATCGCTATGAAGCGACGCAACGCGGGCGGCTGCGCGAATTTTGGCAACTGAACGTGGATATTTTCGGTTGTGATACCTATGAAGCCGATTTGGAAGTCATCACGAGTGCAATCCGTATTTTGCGTGCTTACGGTGCCGATGAAACTATGTTTACGGTGCGCATCAATAACCGCCGCTTTTTCAATGATGTGATTGCGGCAATTACGGGGAAAGATGCCGAAGGAAGCCGTCAGGTCTCCAAAGTCATTGACCGCAAAAACAAGGTCACGCGGGACAGCTATGAAAAGGATTTGCTTGCCCTGGGACTGTCTGCAGAACAGATTGCCAAGATCGACGCGCTTTATACCATGAGCGTGGAAGAGGCAACGGCACTTTGCCCCGACTCGATCGGTTCCGAGGAGTTGCGGTTGTTGTTTGCCGCTCTGCGGGCGATGGGATTGGAACGGTATTGTCAATTTGATTTCGGTATCATTCGCGGTTTGGATTACTATACGGGAACGGTGTTTGAAGTCTTTGACAATGCACCGGAGAACAATCGGGCAATGTTCGGAGGCGGACGGTATGACAATTTGGTGGATCTGTTCGTCAAGAATGCAAAGATTTCCGGTGTCGGTTACGGAATGGGTGACGTTACCTTGGAAAACTTTTTGGTGACGCATCAATTGGTTCCGGAAACGTTCGGCAACGGTATTCGCGTTTTGGTCACACGCTTTGATGATGTTCCGTATGAGGCATACACGGCTTTGACCGAACGATTGCGGGATGCGGGCATTGTTTCCACCGTTTATTTGGGGCAAAAGAAGTTCGGCAAACAGTTAGAGTATGCCGTCAAAGGAAACTATTCGCACGCGGTTATTATGGGCGGCGATGAATTGGCACGCGGTGTTGTTCGCGTCAAAAATTTGAATACACGGGAAGAAATCGAAATGCCGATGGATTCCTTGGCAAGCGGATTGATTTGACCGTATGACCGACGGTTGATGCCGTTTCGGTCTGTTTGTCGATGCTGTGCAAATGTTGCCGTTCGGTAGTGCGGCGGTTTCGGTCATGCACGGAAAGGATGGAAAAATGGAGAAAAAACGCGCCTTTATTTATACCGGCGGAACATTGTACGCTAATCACATATCGGAAAAACCGCAAAAAGAGGATCTTGTGATTGCCGCCGATGTCGGAGTGCTGAATGCGCTGAACATGGGGGCTCATCCGGATGTGATGGTGGGTGATTTTGATACGCTGGATGCGTCGGAGCTTCCGAAAGAAACCGAAACGATCCGCCTTCCTGCCGAAAAAGATATGACCGATACGCAATTTGCGGTGAATTTGGCATTGGAACGCGGTGCGTCGGAATTGGTCATCGTCGGTTCTTTGGAAGGGCGAGTAGACCACACGGTATCGTTGCTTGCCATTCCGGAATTGATGTGGGAACGAAAAGAGGGAAGAGTCCCCACAATTCTGACGAACGGAAAGAACCGCGTGCGCTTTCTTCGCAACAGCGGTGTGATTTTGATGCGTGAACAGTATCGTTATTTTTCGATTCTTGCCGTGGATGAAAAGGTCAAAGGCGTAACCTTGGAGGGATGTAAGTATCCGTTGAAGAACGCCACGCTGTTTCGGTCGCATCAATGGGCGGTTTCCAATGAGATCGAGGGCAATTGTGCCCTGATTGAAGTGCGACGCGGCGGTGTGTTGGTTGTGGAAAGCATGGATTGATACCGGATTGAGGATGGTTTCGCAAGCGGAACCGAATAAAACAGAATCAGACCGCATGGCTTGCAATAAGCCTGCGGTCTGATTCTGTTGATGCGGATATGGGATGGTCTGCAGTCATAAGAACAAAAGTCCAAACGCCATGGAAACAATTGCGGCGATCCCGCAAGCGCGTGCTTTTTTCGGCGTCGCATTGTGTTCCACAGGCCAATAGATCAGTCCGAACAGAGGGATGAATACTGCCAAAAGGCAAAGTCCCACACTGGGTTTGTCCGGATCTTCTTGTTTGTCTGCAGAGAGGGGATTGCCGCAGTGATTGCAAAAGATGGCGTCATCACTGATTTCTGTTCCACAGTAAGGACAAAATTTCATGATCTTCACCTCCTATAATTATTCCGAAACGGAATTATTTCTATTATAATTCCGTTTCGGAATTTTGTCAAGTGGTTTTTGCGATATAATTTGTAAAAACCGCAAACAAAAGGGTGATTTCTGTGAAACTTCGCAAGCAAGCATATGGTGACGTGAATATGGTGGGGAAGAACATTGAGCGTCTTCGGAAAGAGCGTGGCATCAAGCAAAGGGATTTTATTGCCAAAATGCAAGTGATGGGCTGCGATATGAATCCGACCAGCTACTCCAAACTGGAAGGACAGATTCGTGTTGCGACGGATCGGGAAATTTATGTTATTGCAAAGATTTTGAATGTTCGGATGGAAACGTTGTTTGAAGACGAAGCGAAATCAAGAGAGTAGCCAAAACTGAGGTGTCTTTTCCTATAGGATGAGGCACCTTTTTTATGTTTTCTGAATGACAAGAGTCCTCTGCCGATACAAATTTGACTGATGAGAACCACCTGTTTAGTGGGGGAAGGTATATATTAAACCCTTCCGTCACGGCAAGCCGTGCCACCTCCCCTGTAGGGGAGGCTTTGGGAGAGCCTTTCGTCACGTTGGGGCGTATCTCCTCTCCGAAAGGATTCGCGATCCATCCGTGTTTCGCTTTTTTGTCGGATTGGAATTGCTCTTTCAATGACGAAGCATATACTGTCAGTACTTTCCGTATTTTTTTGAGTTTTTTTGCAATAAAATCAATTTTGATATAAAAGATATCAATTTAGATATATACAATTCTTTGTAAAAATGATACAATAAAGTGAAGGATTCTCCGGTTTGTTTTGTTGTTTTGTTTATATTTTGTTATCATTTTGTGCCAAATACACAAAAACGAAGCGTAAAAACGGGAAAACAAAACGCGGAATCAAGGAATATTTGTGATATATGAACAAAAATGAGGTAAAGGAGGGACTGTTCAAACAGGTATCACACACTTCAGCGTCTGTTTTAGAAAGGCAAATAAAAAATTTTTTCAAGGAGGATTTATGAAAACAAGATTGATTGCAATGGCGTTGTTGCTTGCTACGCTGTTCGGGGTGTTCGGCTGCACGGGTGCCGGAAACCTTGCAACGGAGGATGGCTACACGCCTGCCGAAAACGACCAGTTGATTTCGGCAAACAACGGAGGGCTGGCGTCTGACAGCAAGACCGAAAAGCCTCAAAATTTGATGAACCTTGCCGCAACCGAAAAGAATGCCAACGGTGTGGAAGTTGCAAAATTCCAAATCGTTTATTCCATTGCGGCAGGTGACGCAGTGAAGGATCAGTGCGAGGCGGTGTCACAGGCAATTTACGATGTTACCGGTGTCAAGATTCCCGTGGTTCACAATTCCCAAGGAAAAAAGACCTACGAGATCACGGTCGGTCAGGTGAAACGGGAAGAAACATTGGATAAGATCGATGGATTCGGTCACATGAAGAATACCGATTTTGCGATCAGCGTGGTGGATACTCGTGTGGTGATCTACGCCGTAACCAGCCAAGCGTTGGCGACCGCGTTGGAATACTTCATGAATTCCGTTGCTTACACCGATGAGGAGGAAGGCATTTACGGAATCGCAAGCGACTATGATCTGTACTACCATCCGAACGAGATTCCGCCCGTGAGCATTCTCGGCACGGATGAACACTATGTGGAGTTGCAGTTGGAAAACGGTACGTCCATGTTTACCTATGTACGGTTGAGCTACACCGGAAATTCCGGTTGGCGGATTCAGACCAGGATCAGTGTGCTGGATGAGTACAAGGACAGAGGTGCCGCACAACTCTTGTCCTATTCCATGGGCGAAGAGGATCCGTCCGTGTTGGGAACCATTACCACCGCTTCGTCGGAGAACAAACTGACGGTGACGGGCGAGGACGGTAGCCGCGTGGAGATCCTGACGGATGTTTTCACAATGAATTTCTATACGCCGAACGGCAAGTTGGCATCCACCGTCAACAACATTACCGCAAACGCGGGCGGTGCAACCATTTCCGGTACTTTGTTGGAAGATGAGGCGATTTTCGGTACGGGCGAACGCTTTGATTCCGCGAATCAGCGTGGAAAGTATATCGACATGTTCTCAAAGGATATTTGGAGTCAGTCTTCGGCTTGCTACATGGTCATCCCGTTACTTTGCTCTTCTCGCGGTTCCGGTCTGTTCGTCAATGTGTATGAGTACATGACGATGGATCTGGGTAAAGCGGATCATGACACATGGCAGATTGCGGTTTCCAAGACCATGATGGATTGCTACATCTATACAACCGAAAAAATGACCGATGTCATTACGGCTTACAGCGATCTGACCGGATATGCCGAAATGCCGGAGGAATGGACATACGGTATGATCGTTTGTGCATACGGTCCCGACCTTTCTCAAAAGTGGACGGTGAACATCACCCCCTCCGCGGACGGACGCGGCGAGGGCGTTTACGAAATGATTGCCAACATGGAGGCATACGACCTGCCGTGGACGGGCGTTTTGGCAGAGGCATGGGGAGCTTATTCCGAGGGCAAGCATGACGATTTGAAAGAATTGTGCGATTACGTGCATTCTTTGGGGAAAAAGTTCTTGGTCTACATGGCTGTCGGAACCCTTTCCTCTTCGATGAGCCATTTTTCTCCCAATTACTATTTGTATCAACAACAAGGTAAAGATAAAACATATCAAATTCCGCAGACCGGTGCCAATGCCGAGAACCCCGACGTCGGAAATTCCGCCGGCGGCACGCGTGTTTATTTGGATATTACCAATCCGGATGCCGTTGAATGGTTCTTTAACGATTATTGGGATTATCTCTGCAACGAGATCGGCGTAGACGGTTGTAAGATCGACTTCTGCGAGCAGATTCCGGAGAACTATGAGTTGCTCTACTATGATGAAAATATTCCGACTTCTGGTTCGCACCATTGGTATCCGACCGCATTTTGTGCAAAATTCTGGGATATGCTCTCCCAAAAGCCGGATAGCGGTATGTGTTATACCCGCGGCGGCGGCATCGGTTCCCAACGTGCCCCCTACATGTGGGCAGGCGACCAGGAACGGAAATATGACGCTTTGTCATGGCAGTTGACGGCATTGCTGTCTTCCGGACTGTCCGGTGTCCCGTTCATGAGCTATGATATGTCCGGTTATCAATACGGAAGAGCTTCCCAAGATGTTGAATACGAAGCGCAGGTCTTTATCCGCGGAACGCAGTTTTCGGCATACACCATCTGTTTGCAGACGCACGGTAAGGTCAGACGTTCCTATCAGTTTGCAAGAGACGGTGCTGAATACGCAACGGATATTTACCGTGCCTATACCAAATTGCATGAGCATTTGACACCGTACATTACCGAATTGACAGAGGAAGCATGCACGACGGGTATTCCCGTGATGCGTCACTTGGTCCTGCACTATCAAAACGATAAGAATGTGTACAACATTGAGGATGAATTCCTCATGGGAGACGCATTCCTTGTTGCCCCCATTCTGGATGACAAATACCAACGTGACATCTATCTGCCGGAAGGTACGTGGAAAGATCTGAATACGGGAGTTGTTTATACCGTTGGTGCCGAAGGTAAATGGTTGCGTGGTTACGAAGCGAATTTGGCGCAGTTGCCCACGTTCTACAACGTGAACACCGAGTCCGAGATCGCGCCCAGTCTGGTGGACGGTATTTTGGATCTTTACGCTTACGCCGAGACTTTGGCACCGTAACGCACCAAAAACAGATGATCGGTTCACGGAGTGCGCGGCACTCCGTGAACGGAAATGATTTCATTTTTGTTTGTGTCAACAATTTCTATTTACAAATACACAATGGAGGAAAAGATTATGAAAAAGCTTTTAATCGCTTTGCTTTTAATGTTGAGCCTGACATTGACGTTGGCAGCATGCGGCGACAACAATCGAGAAGATAATACCACGGGCAATGACGGAACGACCGGCGGTAATGAAGAAACGACGACCGGTACCAATGATCCCGGGACTGTACCGGAGCAAAAAACCGTGATTGAAGGTGACAGCAACAACGGAAAGGACATCGGTAAAGGAAAGTATTCGGGCAATACCGAGCTGTCCGGAACGATTGTCATCAATGAGGGTGTAAAATTCATCCGTGACGAGGCGTTCAAAAACTGCGTCAACATCACAAAAGTTGTTTTTCCGGCATCTCTGAAGGAAATCAATGCGGATGCTTTCAGAGGATGCACTTCCCTGACCGAAATCGAAATTGCATCCAATTTGTCATATTTGAACACAACGGCGTTTAAGAATGCCCCCATCAAGAAGATCTCTTGCGCAGCCGGACTTTCCGATATCGGCAAATGGAAAATCTCCAACTTTACCACCCTGGAGGATATTTCCTTCGGTGAAGGCATTACCGAAATCGGCGAAGCATTCTTCCAAAATTGCACCATGCTGGAAAGTGTTGAGATTCCGTCTACCGTAACAAAGATTTGCAGAGCTGCGTTCAGCGGGTGCACAAGCTTGAAATCCATTGTACTGCCCGCTACCGTAACCGAGTTTGGAAACAGCGTATTTTCCGGTTGTACCTCCTTGGAAAGTGTACAATTGCCTTCCGGTTTGACCGTGATGGGAGAAAATACTTTTAACGGTTGTACATCGCTGACTTCCGTCTCCATTCCGAGCGGCGTCACGGAGATCGGTGCCGATACCTTTAAGAATTGTTCTTCCCTGACCACCATTGATCTGGGCAATGTCGCTACCATCGGTTCCGGTTCTTTCTCCGGATGTACCGCTTTGCAAACGATCGAGTTCCCTGCTACAGTGACCGAGTTGACTGCCGGAATTTTTGACGGATGCACCGCATTGGAGAGTATCAATATTTCTTCCATCAACGTCATTCCGGACAGAGCGTTCCGCAACTGCACGTCCTTGAAGAGCGTCACAGCTTCCAATCAGTTGACCTACATCGGTTTTGAAGCGTTCAGAAATACACAGATTACCGCTTTCACGTTCCCCGCAACATTGAAGGAAATCGGTTATTCGGCATTCCAAAATACAAAATTGACTTCTGCCGACATCAAGGGCGTCACGGTGTTGCCCGATTATGTCTTCTATGATTGCGCAAACTTGACGACCGTTACTTTGCCCGCGAATTTGACAAAGATCGGAATGTATGCATTCTATTGTTCCGGCATTACCGCTGTGGCAATTCCGGACACCGTCACATCCATTCAGACCAATGCGTTTGCAAAATGCCAAAATCTGACGTCGGTTAATTTGAACAAAGTGACCGAGATCGGCAACCGTGCGTTTGAGGCTTGTACGTCGCTCAAGACGGTGAATCTGGGTACCGTTACCACCATCGGCGAGAACGCATTCTACAGATGTTCCGCGTTGGAGAAGATTGATTTGACCAATGTTTTGGTTATTAAAAACGACGCATTCCGTTCCTGCACGACAATGACCGAGGTTACGTTCGGTGCGAACATTACCAAGATCGAAGACAGTGCATTCTTTGATTGCAGAGCGTTGACGAAGGTTAGCGGTGAGACGAATTTGACAAAGTTGGTTTTGTTTGGCGATTTGAACGATACCATCAAGGGCAAGATCACAATCCCGGATAATACGCCTTCCAAGCCCGACCATGATGAAATTTATCAGGGACTCAAGGACTGGAGCTCTGAATGGGAGAACAATCATAAACAAAACACAGAAGAGCCTGCCGCGTAAACTACTTGTGCTGTTTGAATCAATTTGAAAATTTGCAAGTAAATTTTATGAAAGTGAGGCTGTATCAATGAAAAAAAGAATGTTCCGAATTGTGTCGTTTCTGTTGGCATTGATGCTGGCTGTTCCGGTGGTATTGGTAGCCGCCGAGACGCAAAGTGCGGCAGACGCGACGGAAAAAACCGAATCCTTGGAATCCAATCCGGCTTACAAGAACGGCAAGCTGTACTTGGCTTATAAAAACATTTCCACTTATTCCATTGTTCACTCTTCAAACGCAAAGGTTACGGTCAAGGCGCGTTGCCAAGAGCTGAGAGCCGACATTGAAGAATGGACATCTACAAATGCATATTTGGAGCTTGAGGAAAAGGAAGAGCAGAAGAAAGAAGAAATGTACAATGAATCGGGAGCGCAAGTTCCCGTGGTGGACGATGCTTCCCGCTTGACTCTGAATGAGATCGTCATCGGTCAGACCGGCAGATTGGGACGTGCCGATCTGGAGGAGATCGCGCTTGCCAACGGCATTGAAGAGAATACCGCAAGCTTTATGATCAAAGTCACAGAGGACGGCGACGTTCTGGTGATCGGCGGTCAGCAGGCGGCAACCGAGGTTGCGGTTAACTATTTTGTGGACCGTATTCTGGAAGTGAATCGGAATGAGCGTTATGTTGCGATTCAAGAGGGATATTGCTACATTTACCATCACGGTTCCAGTACCGTCAATGTTGTTGTGGACGAAAAGGGAACCGATGAATTGAAGTTTACCCTGGATGCGTACAGCATGAACGACATATTCTGCCGTTTGATCTATACGGGAAATGATGCTTGGCGAATCCAAAACAAGTATTCCTTTATTGAAGCGTTTGACGACATCGGTGCGGCACAGTATGTGTCCACCTGCTTGGGCGAAGAACCGGCAATCGCAAAAGAGACTTTGACGTATGAGACACCGGATGAGAATTCTCTCAAGGTGATTGCCCCCAACGGCAGTTATGCGATTCTGCATACGGATGAGTTCTTGTTGGAGTTTTACACCGCAAACGGAAATTTGGCACAACGGATTACCGGATTGGAATATTATAACCAATACGGTTCGGAAGCATCGACGATCCGTTTTGAGATCGATCAAAATTCTCCGATTTACGGTACGGGCGGACGCTTTAACGATGTGAACCAATACGGAAAGCTTGTTCCGATCTATTGTACCAATATTGAAGATTCCGACACAAGTGCATATGCGGCGGTGCCGTTCTTTACCAAAACGAATGGTACGGGACTTTTCATCAACCGCAACGAGTATATGGTTGCCGACATCGGCGCAACCAAGGCTGACGAACTGTCCGTTGTCATTACCAGTGGTTTGATCGACTGCTACGTCATTACGACGGAAAAAATCTCCGACGCACTCAATACCTATGGTTCCATCAGCGGATATGCTTCCGTTCCGGAGGATTGGACTTATGGAATGTTGGTTTGCCGTGCCGACGAGTTTGGCACCAAGGACAAAGTCTATGATATGATTGCCAAAATGGAAGAGTACAACTTGCCGTGGAACGGTATCATTTTGGAGAGTTGGAATGTCTATTCTACCAAAACTCATGAAAACTTGACCGAGATTTGCGAATACGTCCATAGTTTGGGCAAAAAGGTCCTGGTTTATGCCGAGGTCGGTAACTATGCCGGCGCAAACCGCGATACGAACTACATCTTGAAATATAGCAACGGCAGTTCTGTATCCAACTTAATCCCTCGCAATCCGAATGGTGAAGTTCTCTTTGATACGACGGGTGCACAAACCGGTTACTACCTTGACCTGACAAATCCGTCGGCGGTGGAATGGTTCTTCGGCGAATATTGGGACATGTTGATGACCGACATCGGCGTGGACGGCATCAAGCTGGATTACGGCGAAGTACTTCCGGATACCGTCGGTACGTTGAAATTCTATGATGCCGACATGAAGACCGCGGGGGCACATCAATGGTATCCCGGTGTGTTTGCCAACTTGGTTTGGAATACGATTTCTACCAAGCCGGACGGCGGTATGTGTTATATCAGCGGCGGTGGCATTGGCGCACAACGAGTTCCGTATTTGTGGTGCGGTGACCAGTCGTTGGTGTTCAATCGGTTGCAGAGACAGTTGACCAGCATTTTGTCTGCCGGACTTTCCGGATTTGCATTTACAAGTACCGATATTGCCGGTAACTTCTACAAAGACGGCAAAGAATTGTCAATCAAGAAGGAATCCGCAATCTTCTTACGTGCGGTTGAAATGACGGCGTTTACTTCTTCCATGGAGTCAAACGGCATCATCAGATCTCCGTATGATTATGCAGAATATACCGATAAAAAAGGTGAACATTCCTATGCTTACGTGACTGAGGCTTACAAAGTTTACACCATGTTGCACGAGGCTCTGACGCCGTATCTCAACGAGTACAGCGAGATTGCCGCAGAAACGGGAATGCCGTTGGTTCGCCATTTGGTTCTTCAATATCAGGACGACTCCAACGTGTACAACATCAAAAATCAATTCCTGTTGGGCGACGCTTTCTTGGTTGCGCCGATTGTCAGCGACACAACCAAGCGGGACATCTATTTGCCGGAAGGAAAATGGAAAGATTTGAAAACCGGCAAAGTTTACGAGGTTCCGGCTGGCGGTCAAACGTTGAAGGATTACAAAGTGAGTGTAACGGAAATTCCTGTGTTCTATAATATGAACAACACGTCCGAAACCGCAAAAGATGTGGTAGATACCGTTGCTGTATTGTTGCAGTATGCTTCCGGAATCGAATCGTAATGAACGATCAGAAATAAGTCCAAACGGGTAACCGTGCGGTTGACTTCATAGGAATGCGGGAAGCTTGTGACAAACCATTGAAAAGCTTCCCGCAAATTTTGTCAAAGAAACGGTTGCAAAAGGTTGTTGTAAAAAAGTGAAATTAAGAGGAAGCTCTCCTCTCGGTGGGAGGACTGAAAAGATTCTTGCACGACAGTACGTCGCATACCATAAAGTACGGCAGAGAGGCTGAAAGTAGTTGCTAACAACGACATGCGGTTTCACTGTTTGCAGAAAACGATTTTTTCTAAAATAGTAACTTTTCATTGTTGCAACAAACTGTTCTCCTGAAGTTGCAACTTTAGGAGCCTCCCCTGTAGGGGAGGTGGCACGGCTTGCCGTGACGGAAGGGTTTGCCCTTAAATCCTCAAAAAGAAACCCCTCCCGCCGTCAGGCTTCCTCCACCTACAGGGGAGGCTCCGGTTCGGCGGAGGCTTCAAGCAGGGGAGGCGCGGTTCGGTGGAACTCCAATATGCGGAGGTCAGTACGGGACACCCCTCACGTCATCAGACTGCCTCCACCTACAGGGGAGGCAGAAAGCAGTTACTAACAACGACCTGTGGTTTCGCTGTTTGCAGAAAACGATTTTTTCTAAAATAGTAACTTTTCATTGTTGCAACAAACCGTCCTCCTGAAGTTGCAACTTTAGGAGCCTCCCCTTTTAGGGGAGGAAGCCATACCAACGGTATGGCAGGAGGGGGTTCTTCTTAGGATTGTAATTTTTTAAGAGTAAACCCTTCCGTCACGGCAAGCCGTGCCACCTCCCCTACAGGGGAGGCTCCGGTTCGGCGGAGGCTTCAAGCAGGTGAGGCTCTGGTTTGGCGGAACTCCAATATGAGGAGGTGAGCACGGAATGTCCCCTCCACCGTCAGACTTCCTCCATTTACAGGGGAGGTTGAAAGCAGTTACCGAACAACGCTGTGTGGTTTCGCTGTTTGCGGAAAACGATTTTTCTAAAGCAGTAACTTTTCATTGTTGCAACAAACTGTCCTCCTGAAGTTGCAACTTTAGGAGCCTCCCCTGTAGGGGAGGAAGCCATACGATAGTATGGCAGGAAGGGTTTATTATTCTGTATATAATAAAAGCGAACCTCCTCCCGCCATGCTTTGCATGGCGGCGCAACGCGCCTTCTCCCACTACAGGGGAGGCTCCGGTTCGGCGGAGGCTTCAAGCAGGGGAGGCACGGTTCGGTGGAACTCCAATATGATGAGGAGGTCAGTACGGGA